>CBDTVI010000042.1:0-13637 GCA_965364065.1 uncultured Yoonia sp.
CGTCTCGACATTCGCGCGCCGGTGTCTGGTATTGTTTACGGGCTGCAAGTTTTCGCACCGCAATCAGTGATCCGTCCGGCTGATCCGGTGATGTACTTGATCCCGCAAGACCGCCCGTTGGTCATCGCTACGCAAGTGCAGTTGGTCGATGTAGACCAGATTTTCGTGGGCCAAGAGGTCAGATTGCGCTTTTCCGCTTTTGATCAACGCCGCACGCCGGAATTACAGGGCAAAGTGACGCTCGTTTCGGCGGACGCATTTCAGGACGAAAACTCCGGCCTGTCCTACTACCGCGCGGAAGTAGAGCTTATCCCGGGCCAATTGGACCGCCTGCCCGGCGATATGACCCTGATCCCCGGCATGCCAGTCGAGGCATTCGTGCGCACCGCCGACCGCAGCCCGATGGATTACCTGATCAAACCACTGGCCGATTATTTTGCCAAGGCCTTCCGCGAGCAGTGATTGCGCCCCACCATTTTGCCAGTTAGCGTCGCCGCAATTAACAGGAGACTTGTGATGAGCATGATTGAGAACAAACTGGCCGAACTTGGCGTCACACTGCCCGATGCGCCCGCACCAGCAGCGAACTATGTCCCCTTCGTAGTGGCCGGTGATCTGGTCTACGTCTCTGGTCAAATCTCGGCCAACGCAGACGGTATGATAAAAGGCAAACTGGGTGACGACATGTCCGCTGAAGACGGTGCGGTCGCTGCCAAGACTTGCGCAATCTCACTTTTGGCACAGCTAAAATCAGCGTGCGGCGGCGATATTGACCGTCTTGTACGCGTTGTGAAATTGGTAGGATTTGTGAACTCGACCTCTGAATTTGGCGACCAGCCCAAGGTCATCAACGGGGCATCTGATTTCATGGTCGCAGCCTTGGGTGATCAAGGCCGCCATGCGCGCTCTGCCGTGAGCGCCGCCAGTTTGCCCTTCGGTGTGGCTGTCGAAATCGAAGCGATCTTTCAGATCAAATGACCCTGCCCGCGTCGTACTTTGCACGCCCTATTACCCACCGCGCTTTGCATGATCGCAAAGCGGGGCGGGTGGAAAATAGCCTTAAGTCCATCGCAGCCGCGATAGAGGCCGGCTATGGCATCGAAATAGATGTGCAATTGACAAGCGATGGTCACGCGATGGTCTTTCACGATGATCAACTGGACCGGCTTACAGGTGAAACCGGGCCGATCCGCAAGCGATCACGACAAGACCTCGAGACAGTCGTTTTGACCGATGATGGCGGCACGATCCCTCGCTTGGAGACAGTCTTGGACCTCGTTTCCGGTCAAGTTCCCTTGCTTATTGAGATCAAAGATCAAGACGGTGAAATGGGGCCTAACGTCGGCCCGCTTGAAGAAGCAACCTGTGCCGCACTCAAAAACTACGCAGGCGATGTGGCGCTGATGTCATTCAATCCGCATGCAGTCGCCAAATGCGCACAGCTGGCCCCCGACATTCCGCGCGGGATCACTACATCAAGCTACGAGAGCACGTTCTGGCCCGAAGTACCCGCCGAAACCCGCGATACCCTGCGCGCGATACCGGACTACGACCGCACGGGGTCTTGCTTTATCAGCCACGAATCCACTGATCTTGATCGCCCCCGCGTGACAGAACTTAAATCTAAGGGCGCGCGTATCTTCACATGGACAATCCGCTCGGCCAAAGCCGAAGCAGATGCACGCCGCATCGTCGATAATGTCACCTTTGAGGGTTACTTGGCTTGACGACGGCCCCGATGCCCCCAAGTTGCACGGTATGACCGACGCACCCATCGAAATCACGACACATCCAAGCATCACCGCAATTGCCGCGGCCGATTGGGATGCCTGTGCTTGCCCCGAAGCAGTTGACGGTCGGCCGAATGATCCGTTCACGACGCACCGGTTCCTCAAGGCACTTGAAGACAGCGGATCAGTGGGACCCGGTACAGGCTGGCAGCCCCGCTATGTGACTGCAAAACAAGACGGTGCGTTGATCGCAGTCGCCCCGCTTTATGCAAAGGGCCATTCCCAAGGCGAATATATCTTCGATCACAACTGGGCGCAGGCATATGAAAATGCGGGCGGGCGGTACTATCCCAAACTGCAAATCGCTGTGCCATTCACACCCGCAACGGGCAGGCGATTCCTGACCAAACCCGGACACGAGATCACAGGCATGTCTGCATTGATCCAAGGCGCGGTTCAAATCGCGGCCGACAACGAAATTTCATCGCTGCACGCCACCTTTTGCACAGAAGCCGAAGCGCTCGCAGGCGAAAAAATGGGCCTGCTGCCCCGCATCGGGCAACAGTTTCATTGGGTGAACGATGACTACGCAGACTTCGACGGATTTCTAGGTTCGCTGTCCAGCCGCAAACGCAAAAACATGCGCAAAGAACGCGCCACCGCGAATGATTTTGGTGGCGAGATTATCGAGCTGACAGGCGATCAAATCCTACCCGAACATTGGGACGCGTTTTGGGTGTTCTACCAAGACACAGGCCACCGGAAATGGGGCACGCCTTACCTGACGCGCAACTTTTTCCATTTTTCCCAGCAAACCCTGCGCGACGATATGCTGATGGTGCTGGCGATGCGCGACGGAAAGCCCGTCGCAGGCGCGCTGAATTTCATTGGACGCGATACGCTTTATGGGCGCTATTGGGGCTGCACAGAACACCATCCGTGTTTGCATTTCGAAGTGTGCTATTACCGCGCTATCGACTTTGCCATCCGTCAGGGATTGGCGCGGGTCGAGGCGGGTGCGCAAGGCCAACATAAACTTGCACGCGGCTATCTGCCTGTCGCCACCTATTCGCTACATTGGTTTGGTGATGCGGGCTTCAAAGACGCCGTCTCGCGGTATTTAGACGAAGAACGCGACGCCGTGGACCATGAAATCGAAGTGCTGACCAGCTACGGCCCTTTCCGCAAAACCGATATGGAGGATCATCAATGACCGATAAATTGACCGACGCCGAACGCACAACGCAGATCGACCCGCTGCTGGCCAATGGCTGGACCATGCAAGTCGGGCGCGACGCAATTCAAAAGACTTTCGTTTTTGTCAATTTCGTCGAAGCGTTCGGATTTATGACACGCGCTGCCCTTTGGGCGGAAAAGCTAAATCACCACCCCGAATGGTCGAACGTCTATAAAACCGTCGAGGTCACCTTGACCACGCATGACGCAGATGGCCTAAGCGCGCTGGACGCCAAATTAGGCGCGAAACTGGATAAACTTGCTGGGGGCTAACTTGGAAACGCTTTTGACCACCGTGATCTGGGATGGAAAAACCATTTCGGATATTTTGACACTGGAATATTTGGCCTCTGCCGTGGGCAACGTGATGGCCGCTGTGGCGATCTTGGTCGGCGGTTTTCTGGTCGGCGGTTGGGCGCGTCGTCGCCTGACAGCATTGGGCGGCAAGCATGCCCATCTTGATATCACGCTTTTCAATTTTTTCGGCAATGTGGCCCGCTATGTCGTCATCGGCTTTGCGTTTCTCTTTGTGCTCAACACCTTCGGAGTCCAAACAACTTCTGTTGTCGCGATCGTCGGTGCGGCGGGTCTGGCAATTGGCTTGGCTTTGCAAGGCACGCTGTCCAATGTTGCCGCTGGCGTCATGATTGTGTTTTTCAGGCCCATTAAGATCGGTGATTTCGTCGAAGTGAATGGCCAAATGGGAACCGTCAAAGACATAACCCTCAATTGCACCGAACTTGCCGCGATCAGCAACGTTCAAGTTATCATTCCCAACAGTCAGGTTTGGGGCAACACGATTACCAACTATTCCGCATACGATACGCGTCGCGCAGAATGGACTTTTGGCGTGGGATACGGTGCGAACCTGAAACTGGCCGAAGACACAATTCGCGATACTATTATGGCTGACCCGCGCGCCAAAGCTGATCCGGAACCGTTCATTCAGGTGAATAACCTCAACGCCAGTTCAGTTGATTTTCTAGTGCGGGTCTGGTGTGACAGCGCTGAATTCTTCGCATTCCAAGCCGACATGAAACGCAAAGTCAAAGAAGCGCTTGATGAAGCTGGCGTCGATATTCCATTCCCAACACGCACGATTGTGCAAGTGAAAGGCTAAGCTATGCGCGCGGTCACTTACACGGGGTTTGGCCCCGCATCGGACGTCCTGACGCTCGAAGATTTACCGACCCCAACACCTGCGGCCGGCGAAGTCTTGGTGCGCCTAGAGACATCAGGTGTAAACCCGTCAGACATCCGCGCCCGCGCAGGCGGCCGCCCCGGTGTGACCAAGCCGCCCTTTCCCAAAATCATCCCACACAGCGACGGTGCTGGCGTGATCGAGGCGGTTGGCGAAGGCATCAACGCCGCGCGCATCGGCGAACGGGTCTGGATCTGGAACGGTCAGTGGCAACGCCCCTTCGGAACAGCCGCCGAGTATATCGCATTGCCGTCAGCGCAAGCTGTTGAGCTGCCCGAAAACACTTCGTTCACCCAAGGCGCTGTTCTTGGCATCCCTGCACTAACCGCGATCCACACTGTGCTGGGTGCTGGTCCCGTATCTGGCAAACAGGTTTTAGTGAGCGGCGGTGGCGGCACAGTTGGCAGGTTGGCAATTCAAATCGCAGCCCATTCGGGCGCCAATGTTATCACAACTTGCCATGGCGAAGCGGATAGCGTTGCCGCAACAGCTGCCGGTGCGAATACCGTGTTGGACTACCGCTCGGATACGCTTGCAGAGGACATTCTTGACGCAACGGGTGGCCGTTTGATCGATCACGTCGTCGAAGTTGAGTTTGGCCAAAACATCGACATGCTTGCAAAAGTCATCTGCGAAGGTGGGCGCATCGTGGCATATGGTTCAGCGCGGGACATGACGCCGACGCTGCCATTCTATCCACTAATGTTTAAAGCAGTGTCCATCGATTTGGCGTTGATTTATCTCTTGCGCGATCAGGAACGGGCAACTGCAATCAAAAACCTGACCCGCTTGTTGGCCCAAGATGTGCTTGATCTACGAGTATCCCAGACGATGCCGCTCGCGGATTGCGCAAAGGCGCATGACATTGTGGCGGCTGGTGATCGGTCCGGATCAATCATTCTGACAATGTGAAAAAAGGGCGGCATTGCTGCCGCCCTTCAATCTTTTAGCTCATTGCTTCTAGCAGGGTCTCACCCGCTGAAATCTCGCATTGGCCGGGGCTTTCTTCGGCGTTCAAAATCGTAACAATGCCGTTCTCTACCAGCATGGAATAGCGCTTGGAGCGCTCAACGAAACCAACGGGACCTGCGCTGAAGTTCATGCCAATCGCTTTGGTAAATTCGCTTTCGGCGTCGCCAAGCATTGTGATGCCAGCAGCCGACGCACCCGTATCATCGCCCCATGCTTTCATCACGAAAGGGTCGTTGACAGACAGGCAGATGATTTCATCTACGCCTTTGGCTTTGAACGCCTCTGCTGTGCGCATAAAGCTGGGGACGTGCGCGGTTGAACACGTACCGGTGTAGGCGCCTGGCAAACCAAAAATCACCACTTTGCGATCTGTTAGCTTCTCAACCATTGTCACCGATGTCGGGCCATCGTCACCCATCAGCAGCAATGTCGCGTTTGGTAAATTGTCGCCTGTCGTGATTGTCATATCTGTTGTCCTTGTTGGCAATTGTGTCGGTCGTCCCTTCACATATAGAGTGCGGCAAGCCAAGTGCCAGAAATTCAAAGGTGATCCCCATGAACCATGTTGTTATAGTCGGCGCAGGCCAAGCAGGCGCATCGCTCGCAGCAAAACTGCGCAGCACAGGTTTTGACGGCGATGTTACCTTGATTGGCGCTGAAAAGGTCCCGCCCTACCAACGCCCGCCCCTGTCCAAAGCCTATTTGCTAGGCGAAATGGTCGAAGAACGCTTGTACCTGCGTCCGGCAGAATTCTACGCAGATCAAAATATTACACTGCGCCTTAATACGCGCGTGACTGGCATCGACAGAACCAGCAAGACCGTGACTTTGGACGATGGTGAAACGCTCGGCTATGACCAGCTTGCGCTGACATTGGGGGCACATCCTCGCACCCTGCCCGCCGCGATTGGTGGCATGCTAGATGGCGTGTTCGCTGTGCGTGATCTGGCTGATGCAGACGCGATGGCCCCCGAATTCGCGGCCGGAAAGCGCGTCTTGATCATCGGCGGCGGCTATATCGGTTTAGAGGCTGCCGCGGTTGCCTCAAAGTTGGGCCTGACCGTGACGCTTGTCGAAATGGCTGACCGTATTCTACAGCGGGTGGCCGCACCCGAAACATCAGACTACTTTCGCGATCTACACAGCGCCCACGGCGTTGATATCCGCGAAGGTGTTGGCCTTGATCGGCTATTAGGAGACGAACACGTCACAGGCGCGCGGCTGACCGATGGCACTGAAATCGAAATCGATTTTGCCGTCATTGGCGTAGGGGTAAATCCCGCCACTATCCTTGCCGACAGCGCAGGGCTGGCAATTGGCAACGGCATCACAACTGACGATCACGGGCGCACCTCTGACCCGTCAATCTGGGCCGCTGGTGATTGCGCATCATCGCAATTTCATGGCCAAACCGTGCGCATCGAAAGCGTCGGCAACGCCATTGATCAAGCAGAGGCGGTAGCGATCAACATCGCAGGCGGCGACAGTCCCTATATGCCAAAACCATGGTTCTGGTCCGATCAATACGACTGCAAACTCCAAATCGCGGGACTTAACATCGGATACACAGACGTCTACGTGCGCAAGGGTGACGCAGGCGTGCAATCCAACTGGTACTACAAAGGTGCGACCTTGTTGGCCGTCGACGCCATGAACGACCCGCGCAATTACATGATTGGCAAACGCCTGATTGAAGCAGGACGCAGCCCCGACCCGTCGCTAATCGTCGACCCGACCACCGATATGAAAGCGCTGTTGAAACCGTGAGGATCATCGCAGGAACCCACCGCGGAACAGCTTTGGCCGACGTTGGCAAAGGCGATGACGCAGCACATTTGCGGCCTACAACAGACCGCGTGCGCGAAAGCCTTTTCAACGTTCTTCAAGGTGGACGCTTTGGCGATGCAGTCAAAGGTGCGCGCGTGCTAGATCTGTTTGCAGGGACAGGCGCACTAGGGCTTGAAGCATTGTCGCGCGGGGCGGCACACGTCACGTTCGTCGATAACGGGCGGGTTGCGCAAAAGCTGATCCGCGAGAATATCACCAAATTGCGCCGCCAAAGCGATACTGCTCTCCTTTGCACAGACAGCACGCAACTGCCCGCTGGAGCGGCGTGCAATTTAATCTTCCTTGATCCGCCGTACGGCAAAAACCTAGGTTCCAAGGCGCTGTCAGCGGCGGTTCAACACGGTTGGGTTGGCAAAGATGCACTGATCGTTTGGGAAGAAAGCCAGCCGCAAATCGCACCTGCCGGATTTACGCGTTTGGACCAACGCCGCTATGGCGACAGCTGGATTACTTTCCTACGCTATTAGTCGTGATTTGCGCGAAAGCATCTTGATTTTACAACTTGTCATGCAAGCGCATGGCCCCGTGGCCGATCTCCAAAACTAGCGCACGTCCGCAGGAACGATCCACCAGTTGGGATGGGCTGCCTGCATCGCGCTTGCAACACGCATCGCCGCTTCCAATTCTTGCACGATTGCAAAACAAGTCGCACCTGACCCTGACATACCGGCAAAGGCTACGTCAGGCTGTTTTTCAAGAGCCGCAATCGTGGCTGCAATTTGCGGTGTGATCATTTCGGCGGGGGGCTGTAAATCATTGCGCTGTGCTGTCAGCCAATCGACAAATTCCGCAAAACCCATTCCTTCTGGCAAGGGCGACATCGGTGCGCCGTGTTTGGTCGCCAATCCATCAAACACTGCACCTGTGGGCACATCTACAGGCGGGCGTACCAGTACCAACGCAAACGCGGGCAATTGCGGAACAGGCGCTAGTACCTCACCAATCCCCGACATACGAACCGCGCTTGGTGCATGCATACACACAGGAACATCAGCGCCCAGCGCCAGTACCTCTGGGGCATCAGCGGGCAATGGAGCGACATTCCAAAGCACCGCCAACATCCCAAGCGTTGCAGCGGCATCTGACGACCCGCTTCCAATCCCTGCGGCATGTGGCAGGTTTTTCTCTAGGGTCATCGCGGCACCAGCGGTGATACCCCGAGCACTTCGCAAAGCTTGCGCGGCGCGCAACATAAGATTGGTGTGATCATCAGGCACGCCTTGCGCAAAGACGCCGCGGACAGTCAGGGTAAGATCAGTGGCATGTTCGGCACTCAAATGATCCGCCGCATCCGCAAACACCACCAAACTATCCAGCAGGTGATACCCATCATCGCGCTGCCCCGTCACATGCAGGGTCAGATTCACTTTTGCCGGTGCGTTTGCCTTAATCGTCGTCATTGGCAACACGCAACGGTGGAGCACCTTCATCAATTAAGACAAGATCCAAACCGCGGGCAAGCTTGTCCCGGATGCGGATCGCGTCGTCCTCTTCGGGATCAAACGACAGCGCTCGTTGCCATTGAAACTGCGCTTCGGTCGCGCGGCCAACGGCCCAGAACGCGTCCCCAAGGTGGTCGTTGATCACGGGGTCCAATGGTTCGAGCGACGCTGCCTGCTCTAGATGAAGAACAGCCTCTTCGTAGCGGCCAAGCTGAAAATACACCCAGCCAAGGCTATCAACAATCGCCCCATTGTCAGGGAGCGCGGCAGCAGCAGTTTCGATCATCGCCAGCGCTTCGTCCATTTTTTCGCCCCGCTCGACCAGCGAATAGCCAAGATAGTTCAACACCTGCGGCTGATCAGGACGCAAGACCAGAGCTGCACGAAAATCAACCTCGGCGCCGGGCCATTCATCCAGTTGATGCTGCGAAATTCCACGGGTGTAGTGGATGAACCATTTCACGTTGCTTGTATCATCGTACAGCGCCAGTGCCCGCCCATAGGCGGCTTTTGCTTCTTCAAACATCTGCGCTTGGCGTAGGCTATCGCCTTTTGCAGCATAAACCTCTGGGCGGTCGGGATAGCTGCGGCTTAGCGCCTCAAGCACTTCTATCGCGGCATCTGGTCGGTCTGCAGATCGAAGAACTTCTGCGCGGCCCAATTCAGCGGCAAGAAAGGCCGGATCATCGGGGCTCACAAGGCTGTAGGTCGCGTTGGCAAGGTCATATTGCGCCAATTCTTCTAGCAACCCTGCAGTCGTCAAAATGGCTTGGGTATTTTCAGGCCAAAGATAGGTCGCAGCCCGTGTATATAGCAGTGTAAACTCGTCCGGCGCATCGCCCTTCAGGATGCTAGCCACCAAAAGATATAGGTCCGCCATGCCTTGTGCAGGCGTGCGGACGGCACTGTAAGCGACCGAAGTGCCGGCGGCCAAATCAGCGCGCAAAAGCGTTAGACCGGGGTCCAATTCGTTGCCAAACACGCGGTCCATAAAGGCCACAGCAACATCATTTTGGTCCAGCTGGCTTAGGATCTGCGCATAAGCAATCACGCTTTGTCGATTAAACCGCAGTCCGGAGTTATCGCGAAAGATTGCCTCTGCGCCTTCGAAATCGCCAACAGATGCCAAAGCATAGGCCTTGTGCGTCAACCCGTAGGCCGCCATGCCTTCACCTGCGATGACGGCATCAAAACTGGCGATTGCGCGGGTACTGTCGCCCGTGCCCAAATGCGCCCAAGCCAAAGACAGCCCATCCACAAGCGGTGAAATATTACGCCCTGTGTCCAACGCCGCGACAAGTTCAGCCCAATTTCCCGCACGCACATCCGCCATACTCAATGTCAAATATGCAATCGGGTTGTCGTGGCCTTGATCTATCATCGCCTGGGCAACAGGGACCGCGCGGTCAATCTGGCCCAATGCGATCAGCGCCCGCATCCCGTTTTCCTGAAGCACCACATTTGTCGGATCAGCTAGCAGGGCTTTGGTCAAGAAACGCGCGCTTGTCGTAAAATCGTTAACGCTGTCTGCCTGTCGCCCCGCAAGATAAGCGCCCGCATCAGGATCAGCGACCGCAGGTCCAGTGCCAGATAGAACGCAAGCAAAGCAAGCGGCGGTAAATACACGTTTCAGCACAGTCCAATATCACCTTTTGATCGTATTGTCGGCACCCTAGCCAGTCTGGGGCAGCCATGTAAATCACACAAAACCGTGACAGCAAAGCATTGCAGGGGTGCTATTGTGACGATCTGAAAAAGCCCGTCTTTAGAAAAACAAAAGGACAGGTCGTTTGACCTGTCCCTTGCCCTGCCAATACTGCTCGCACGCGCCTATTAATAATGGCGCTTCGCGTTAGTGGTGACTCTAATCGCATGAGTGATTCGCAGTCAAGCCACTGATTCGTTTTGCGGTCAACTTGTGGGGGTATAAACGCGGCAAAGCGGATCAACCGGCACAGGGCTGACCAGAAAAGGTGTTTCTGGTGGCATCCCGCTTGCTTCGACCCAAACGCCATTGAAACAGAAATCCTGTGCGAAATTTCCAAGATTGAAGCCAAAGCCTGGCGTTCCGCAGTCTGTAGCATCGCCATTGGCGTTCCAAGCTTGGCTGACTCCCAGCCCCAAATCACCTGGCGTCATAAATTCGCGGCGTGCAGGATCAAAATTCAAAAGCCAACTGGCACCTTCCATGCGCGTCGCGATATCCCATTTGCCCAGAAGGCTACCGCTTTGGTAACCCGCAATTTTGAATAGGCTCACGTCATTTTGGGTGACGACCGGCTTGTTCAACGCAGTGGGGTTTATCGTCATCTGACCGGTCATCGTGTAACCGTTCGCACCTTGCCAGCAAAAATAGAAATCCGCCGCGTGGGCCTGTGTCGCGATCAAAGATAACGCAAATGACGCCTCGCGTATCATGCCAAGTTTTCGCGCATGACATGCCCCGCAAGATAGAGCGAGCCACAGATCAATATCCGTGCATGTGGATCTTTGGCCGTGATCGCACTGATCGCTGCTTGCACATTCGGCGCCACATCAGCGGTCATGCCGACTTGGCGCGCATGTTCGGCTGTTTTTTCAGCGGGAATGGTGTTCGCTTCATCCGGAATTGAGACCGCAGTCAACGTTTCGGACACCGCCGCCAACGGACCCAAAAAACCGCCGATGTCTTTGGTATTCAACATCCCGCAAATTAGATGCGTCGGGCGGTCGGGTTGGGCGCGCAAGGTTTCCGCCAAGGCCCGCCCAGCTGCTGGGTTGTGCCCGCCATCCAGCCACAACTCTGCAGAGGCGGCCAAATCGACCAATAGCCCGGCTGTCAATTTTTCCATGCGCGCGGGCCAATAGGCTTGGGTGACAGCCGCCTCGCAGGCGGCCTCGTTCTTGCCCAATTGACGTAACGCCGCAATCGCGGCACCTGCGTTCATCACCTGATGCGGTCCGGGCAAGTTAGGCAGCGGTAGATCCAGCAATCCGCGTTCGTCTTGATAGACCAAGCGACCATGCTCTGTTCCCACATGCCACTGCTGACCATAGGCCAAAAGTGGTGCGCCAACGCGGGCCGCATGACGTTCAATCACATCCATGCTTTCTTCGTGTTGCGGGCCAACTATGCAAGGCACGCCGCGCTTGAGAATGCCTGCTTTTTCACCTGCAATCGCGCCCAGCGTATCGCCAAGGAATTGCTGGTGGTCCAAATCTACCGGTGTGATGATCGTAACCGCGGGTTTCGCCACAACGTTCGTTGCGTCCAAACGTCCGCCTAAACCAACTTCAAGCAACGTGTAGTCAGCAGGCGTTTCCGCAAAAGCCAGCAGTCCCGCAACTGTCGTAATTTCAAAATAAGTGATCGTATCAGGGCCGTTGGCCACATAGCAGCGGTCAAGAACATCGGTCAGCGATTCTTCCGAAATCAACGTCCCCGCGAGCCTGATCCGTTCATGGAACCGCGCCAAATGTGGAGACGTATAGGCGTGGACAGTAGCGCCATCCGCTTCTAGCCCAGCACGGATCATTGCTTGGGTTGATCCTTTGCCGTTCGTACCGGCGATATGAATGACAGGCGGCAAACGGTCTTGGGGATTGTCCAACGCGGTCAATAGGCGCCACACACGATCCAAGGTCAGGTCGATGATCTTAGGGTGCAATGCCATCATCCGGTCAAGGATCACATCAGACGACGTCGTCACTTGGCTGCGTCTGCCGCTGCGATTTCCTCGGCAGCTTCTGATTTGATTTCAGGCGCAGGCAAATCACCTTTGACAGGCGCTGTCTGCTTCATCAACATCCGCACGATCGTGACAAGCTCGTCCTTGAGATCAGTGCGCATTGTCACGCGGTCCAGCATGCCATGATCCAGCAAATATTCGGCGCGCTGGAACCCTTCGGGCAGCTTTTCACCGATCGTCTGTTCGATCACGCGCGCACCGGCAAAACCGATTAACGCATTGGGTTCTGCAATCTGCACATCCCCCAACATCGCATAAGACGCCGTCACGCCGCCCGTCGTTGGGTGCGTCAGCACGACAATATACGGCAGGCCCGCTTCTTTGAGCATCTGCACAGCAATCGTCGTGCGCGGCATTTGCATCAGGCCCAAGATACCTTCTTGCATCCGCGCGCCACCGGCGGCCGAAAACAGGATCAACGGACGCTTCAGCGTAATTGCACGTTCGGCAGCGGCAATAATGGCGTTGCCGACATACATCGACATAGACCCGCCCATAAACGAAAAGTCCTGCACTGCGACAACAACGCCGGTGCGGCCCATTTCGCCTTCGGCAACCAACATAGCGTCTTTTTCGCCAGTCTTTTTGCGGGCCTCTTTGATACGATCCGTATAGCGCTTTTGATCTCGGAAATGCAGCGGGTCAGCAACAGGTTCCGGCACTGCGACGTCTACGAAAACACCACCGTCAAAAATTGACTTCAGCCGGTCACGCGCGCCAATCGCCATGTGATGATCGCAATTGGTGCAGACATTCAGATTATCGGCAAGTTCGCGGTGAAACAGCATTGTGCCGCATTCATTACACTTGGTCCAAAGGTTATCCGGCACCTCGCGGCGCGAAAACAACGAGTTGATCGTGGGGCGGACGTAATTGGTAATCCAGTTCATGAGCAAACCTTTAGACGTGTTTCCCATCCGAGATATGACGGGTCGGAATGAATTGCAATCAACGCTTCAGTGCAATGCGCGCAGCGACCCACATGATAAAGACAGTGATCTGCATCGTCAAAACCTGAAAAACAACCCACGGGCTAAGTAAAGCCTCTGCGCCCAGCGCATAAAGGTCCGGGTCTTCGTAGGGATACAAGAACAACGCGACACCCGATGAAGGCCAACCTTCAACTGCAACAATCAACAAAGCAAAGGCGTTATTGGCCAGATGCAAGCCAATCGCGGCCCCCAGATTGCCGGTGCGCGCTGTTAGATCAGCACAGGCAATCCCGAGGCTTGTGGCCCAAATCGCCCAAATGATGCCTTCTGCTGCACCATTGCCGTTCCAATAATGCAGCCCGCCAAACATAGCGGACGGCAGCACCATCCACACCCAACGGCTTGACGATATGCACGCAAATTGTTGCTGTAGATAGCCGCGAAAGAAAATCTCTTCCGTGCCGACTTGGATCAACAGAACGGCCAACGTCAGCGGGATCAATGCCAGCCAGACCCCAAAATTTCGGACTAGCGCAAGATCGGCGGTC
>CBDTVI010000043.1:0-13390 GCA_965364065.1 uncultured Yoonia sp.
CGACTTTGCGCGGGCTGAAAAACTGATGAGGCATCACATGGATATCCGCTGCGGCAATGGCTACGACGTGCACCGATTTGAGACGGGCGATCATGTTTGGCTGTGCGGTGTGCAAATTCCGCATACCCGTGGCCTGCAAGGGCATTCCGACGCTGATGTGGGCATGCATGCCGTCACAGATGCAATCTATGGCGCGCTGGGCATGGGCGATATCGGTCAGCATTTCCCTCCCTCTGACCCGCAGTGGAAAGGGGCCGCGAGCCACATCTTCTTGGAACACGCTGTGGGATTGGCCACCAAGCATGGCTTTTCGATCAGCAACGCAGATTGCACGCTGGTCTGTGAATTTCCAAAGATTGGCCCACACCAGGATGCAATGAAGGCCGTGATGGCCGCCTATATGGGCGTGGAAAGCAGCCGCCTGAGCGTCAAAGCTACCACCTCAGAGCGTTTGGGATTTACGGGACGCGAAGAAGGCATCGCCGCCCTTGCAACTGTTACATTGGTAAAGACATGACGCATCTCATCGCGACCTTCTTTTATGTGGGCCACATGCGCCCTGCCCCTGGCACATGGGGATCGCTGGCCGCATTGCCTGCAGCATGGCTGATTTACATCATCGCGGGCCCTTGGGGTTTAGTCGCAGGTGCGGTGCTGACTTATGTGCTTGGTGTCTGGGCAACTGGGATCGAGACCAAAGGCAAAGACAACCACGATCCATCCGAAATTGTCATAGATGAGGTCTGCGGCCAGTGGATCGCACTTTTGCCAGTCGCGTTTGGTGCGGCAAGCGCGGGTGTGGCGATCACCGCCCTTTGGCCGGGATGGATTGCGGCATTCGCATTGTTCCGCCTGTTCGACATCACAAAATGGGGCCCTATCGGCTGGGCCGACCGCATGCACGGACCGACGGGCGTCATGCTAGATGACGTGATCGCGGGCGTTTTCGCAGCGATCGGGGTAATTGGTTTAGCTGCCTTGGCGCATTGGGGCTTTATCACCCAAGTGAACCCCGCATGACAAATGCCGCCAAACTGGTGAAGTTGGCTCACGCAAAGGGCCAGAAACTGACGACAGCAGAAAGCTGTACAGGTGGCATGCTGAGTGCCGCGATAACCGATATCGCAGGAAGCTCGGCTATTTTTGATCGGGGCTTTGTCACCTACTCGAACGCGGCGAAGGTTGAGATGCTTGGGGTGAGTGAAGCGACGCTAGACCAGTATGGCGCAGTTTCCGAGCAAGTCGCCGCCGAAATGGCCAGCGGCGCGCTTGCACACTCTGGCGCGGACATCGCCGTTTCAATTACGGGCATTGCAGGCCCTGGTGGCTCAGATCACAAACCCGAAGGCCGCGTCTGTTTCGGCATTGCAATGTCGGACGGGGCAACCGCGATAACAGTGGAATTTGGGGCAATCGGTCGGGACAATGTGCGGTCAGCAGCACGCGACCACGGCCTTTCGCTGTTCTGGGATGCGCTAAACTAGAAGCGATCACTAAATGTGCAAACGTCGCTCTTATCGCCCACTTATTAATCAATTTGCAAATTGCCGTATTTCACAGCACGCATTCACCGCTTTGCCTATTTAATCGGCACTCCAAATCCGCCCTAACCCCCCAAACAATAAATACCAAATAAGATGGAGGGGACTATGAACGGAGCGGATACAGCGTGGATCATCGTGGCCACGGCGCTTGTACTATTCATGACATTGCCGGGACTGGCACTGTTCTATGGCGGGCTGGTGCGCGCACGCAACGTGCTCAGCGTGTTTATGCACTGCTATGCAATTGCATGCTTGATGAGCATTCTTTGGTTTGCGGTAGGTTACTCCATCGCTTTTGGCTCTGGCACCAGCGGGTTCTGGGGCGGTTTGGACAAGATGTTCCTTGCGGGCATTACGGCTGACACGCTGTCAGGCACCCTGCCCGAAGTTCTGTTCTTTGCCTTTCAAATGACATTCGCGATCATCACACCTGCCCTGATCGTTGGCGCATATGTTGAACGCATCGGGTTTGGCTTTGTGCTGCTTTTCTCAGCGCTTTGGATGCTACTGGTTTATGCACCCGTTGTGCATTGGATCTGGGGTGGCGGTATGTTGTCTGACGGCGGCATTTTAGGCGATATCGGTGTGCGTGATTTCGCGGGCGGCATTGTTGTCCATGAAACCGCAGGTCTAGCAGCTTTGGTTATAGCAGTTTTCCTTGGTGCAAGACGTGACCCAAGCAAACCACCGCATAACCCGGGTATGGTGATGATCGGTGCCGCGATGCTGTGGGTCGGCTGGTTCGGCTTTAACGGCGGATCGCAACTGGCCGCTGACGGTGGAGCCGCAATGGCAATCACCGTCACGCATATCTCGGCTGCTGCGGCATCACTGACATGGGCGCTATGGGAGCGGATCAAATTCGGTAAGTCTTCTCTTGTGGGTATGGTAACCGGAACAATCGCGGGACTTGCGTCCATCACGCCGGCATCTGGGTTTGTTGGCCCCGTTGAAGCGCTTGTGATCGGTTCTATCGCAGGTATTTTGTGCCAAGAAGCCGTCATTCTGATGCGCAACAAGATCAAGATCGACGACACATTGGACGTCTTTGCAGTTCACGGTGTTGGCGGTATCTTTGGCACGATCATGATCGCCGTATTCGGTGCAGGCACATGGGCCGCCCAGTTAGGTGGGCTCGCGATTGTCGGGGGCTACACGATTGTTGCGACCACTGTGCTGATCTTTATCTGTAAAGCGATCACACCACTGCGCGTTGACGAAGAAACCGAAGTTAACGGGCTTGATTTGGCTGTCCACGGCGAACGGGCCTACGAATTCAACAGCTAAGCTGCTGATTAAAAATAAAGAAAGGCCCGCTCCCAACCGGATGCGGGCCTTTTTTATGTCTGGGGAATGGCGCTGTAAAGATCTGCTGCGCGCCGCTCAAACGACCGGACCACACGCTGCATTGCCTCGTTGAAAAATAGACCAGCGGCACCTTGCAACAGGCGGTTTTTAAATTCGAAATCGACAGAAAATGACACTTCGCAGCCACCTTCAACGTCTTTGAACGTCCATTCGCTTTCTAGATTTTTCACAGGACCATCCAAGTAGGCCGTGTCGATCTTCATCTTATCGGGCCACAACAAAACCTGACTGCCAAACTTTTCACGAAATACTTTGAACGAAATCACCAGATCAGCCAGCATTTCTAAATGATCCCCGCGTTCGGTCACACTGCGCACGCGCGCAGCAGCGGTCCACGGCAAAAACTTGGGGTAATTTCCAACATCAGCCACAAGGTCATACATCTGCTGTGCGGTATAGGGCAGAAACTTTGTTTCAGAATGACTGGGCATTTGGGGTCTTTCACGGGTGACTTCACCCTTGGATGTCGTAAACTACGATCAGAAAATCAACCTAATTCCACAAACCGAGGCCCCAATGTCGCACCCACCCTATGTAATCGACACGATGATCAGCGCTAAATCCATTGCCGCACGCATTGAAGACCTCGCAACTGAGATCGAGACAGAGTTCGCAGGAACGGACAAATTGGTCGTCGTTGGCCTGCTGCGCGGATCATTTGTATTCATCGCGGATCTGGTCCGCGAATTAGACCTGCCCGTCGAGGTCGATTTTCTAGAGGCGTCTTCATATGGCGACGGCATGGAAAGCAGCCGCGAGGTCCGTATCCTCAAGGATTTACGCGGCCAGATCGAAGGCCGCGATGTATTGGTCGTCGAAGATATTGTCGACACGGGGCACACCCTCGCCCATGTCACTAAATACCTGCAATCACGCAAACCTGCGCGATTAAAATCCATTGCCCTTCTGGACAAACCCGCGCGTCGCGAGGTCGATTTGAAGGCAGACATGACCGGCTTTGAAATCCCCGATGAATTCGTGGTGGGGTACGGTATTGACTATGCGCAGCGCAACCGGAACCTGCCGTTTATTGGCAAAGTCCGCTTTACGGACGACGCGTGAATCAACGCTGGCTTTTAAGGGCGAAGCGCTGGGTGCAAAACCCACCATCGCCTGCCCGGATCAAGTTCATGGTCGCGATCATCGCGATCTGCCTTGCCCTATATGCAGTCGAAACGCTCTGGGGTTGGCCCGCTTGGTTAACGCCGAACCGGATGCGACCATAGCCACACGAGTTCCATCTCGCGTTTGACCACGCCCATAGTCATGCTACGCTTCCTTTATGCAATTTTACACATAAGGGGACCAGAATGCTCTTTAAGACAGTAACAATGATTGCCACAGCAACTGCGCTAACCATCGCAGGTGCGGCTTTTGCAGATAGCCACCTGACAGACACCCAGCAAAGAGCGATGGATGCGCGGAAATCTCATATGGGGTTGTACGGGTTCAACCTTGGACCCTTGGGTGCAATGGCGCAGGACAAGATCCCTTATGATGCAGTAGTTGCTGCGACTGCTGCTGCAAACCTCGCCGCCTTGGCGAACATGTCGCATGACCGATATTGGGTCGAAGGCACCGACAGCAGCGTCGAAGGCAGCCGCGCCAAAGCGGAAATCTGGACCGACACGGAAGGCTACTTGGCCGCTATCATGAAGCTGGCCACGACATCGACAGCGTTGGCTGCTGTGGCAGGTGACGGGATTGATGTCATGAAGGCGGCGTTTGGGCCCGTGGGGCAATCATGTGGTGGGTGCCACGAAGACTACCGCGTGCCGCGTAACTAGGCTTGGCGTCCCTTCGGTCCATTGTTTTACTGGCACTTGCCGGTCTTGCGGTTGGGTGGTTCGCCACCCGCCCACAAGCATTGCCGGCTGATGCATTGAACGGCCTTACGGGTGATCCAGAAAACGGCGCGCTTGTTTTTGCCGCCGCGGGTTGCGCGTCTTGTCATGTGGCGACTGACGGACCTGCCGATCTGCTTGCAGGCGGCAAGCGCTTTGCTTCTGACTTTGGCAGTTTCGCAGCACCCAATATATCCAGCAGTGCCGAACACGGTATCGGTGGCTGGAGCGACCTTGAACTCGTCTCTGCCATCATGGCTGGCGTTGGGCGCGATGGCAGCCACCTATATCCCGCATTTCCCTATACCGCGTACAACAAAGCCGAAGTGCAGGACATCGTGGACCTTATCGCCCATTTACGCACCCTGCCCGCATCTGATCGCCCAAGCGAGGCGCATGATTTAGCGTTTCCGTTCAATCAACGCATCACACTTGGCCCGTGGAAAGCACTGTTTGTGTCCAGCGAATGGGTAATGCCCGATGCACTTACACCTGAGCTAGAACGCGGGCGGTATCTGGTGGAAAGCTTGGGGCATTGCGTGGAATGCCACACGCCGCGCAACGCGCTGGGCGGACTACAAGTAACACAGTGGATGTCAGGCGCGCCCAACCCGTCAGGCGAAGGGCGTATTCCAAATATCACCAACGGCGCACTGCGTTGGTCAGAGGGCGAAATTGCCGAATACCTCAAAAGCGGGTTCACACCCAACTTTGACACCGCAGGCGGGACAATGGCCGCAGTGGTGCGCAACACGGCCAAGTTAAGCGATGCAGACCGCGCAGCAATTGCCACGTATCTTAAAGCGATCCCAGCAATAGCGAACGACGTGCCTTAAGCCAGCCCCAGCTTCTTTTGTCGCGCATCGCGCAACTGCGCAAAGTGATCGCCCGCGTGATAAGACGAACGTGTCAGCGGTGTGGACGACACCATTAAGAAACCTTTGTTAAAGGCGGTCTTCTCATAGGCTTTGAATTCCTCGGGTGTCACAAAACGGTCCACCTTGTGGTGCTTTGGCGTCGGCTGCAGATACTGACCGATGGTCAAGAAATCGATATCAGCGGCGCGCATGTCTTCCATAACTTGGGTCACACCCTGCTTGTCTTCGCCCAAACCAACCATAATGCCGGATTTGGTAAACATCGTCGGATCAAGTTCCTTGACGCGCTGTAACAGGCGTAGTGAATGAAAATAGCGCGCGCCAGGACGGACTTCGGGGTACAGACCCGGCACAGTTTCAAGGTTGTGGTTGAACACGTCAGGGCGGGCCTCGACCACGATTTCAAGCACTTTCGGGTCGCAGCGAATGAAGTCAGGTGTGAGTATCTCAATCGTTGTGTTGGGTGACTGGCGGCGAATAGCGCGAATGGTTTGGGCGAAATGTTCCGCACCACCATCTTCGACGTCGTCGCGATCAACAGACGTGATGACCACATGGTTCAAACCAAGTTTTTTGACGGCATCTGCGACGCGGCCCGGCTCAAACACATCCAGATCCTCTGGCGGTTTACCAGTGGCGATATTGCAGAACGTACACGCGCGGGTACATACCTCGCCCATGATCATCATCGTGGCATGGCCTTGCGACCAACATTCACCAACATTGGGACAGCCTGCTTCTTCGCAAACCGTCACCAACTTATGCTCGCGCATGATCTTATGGGTGTCTTTATAGCCCTGCGATGTCGGCGCTTTGACACGAATCCAATCAGGCTTTTTAGGCTGTGCTGAATCTGGGCGGCGCTGCTTTTCAGGGTGGCGCTGGGCAGGGATTTTCAGGTCGCGTGTGGCCATGAGGATGCTCCGGTTTTGTTATATCTTACCTAGCGTCGCCGCACCGCATTGTCCAATGTTCACGGTATCGCGCATGACGGGGCTGCACGACACGCATGGCAGCGCAACTACCCGATCAGCGGCCCATACAGCCCTTGCGTTTGCGCATAATGCCGCTTTAACCGCTGCAATGCGATGCGCAGTACGATCTTTCCCGACCGCGCGGACCATCCCATTTTCTTTTCTGTCTGCTCAAGCCCTTCTAGGAAGCAGCAACACCGCAGCACCACGTCCCCTAAACCGGGGCCCAATTCAGCAAGGGCTGCTTTGATCCGGCGGTGTGCATCTACGGCCCCTTTTGATCCGTTTTTCGCCGCATCAGGCCCCTCGCCCGTCATGAAACAACCCCAGCTTTCAATGCCGCCCATGCCAATTTCGACCAGTTCATAGTCCTCTCGAAGTCGCTCCCCGGCGGCGACCAATTCACGTGATAAGAACGGCTTGCCATCGCGGTCCTTGCGGCGGGCGAGCCCGACAAGCGGGCTTTCGGTGGTTTGATAACGGTTGGGCGGACGCGTCACGCCTTCGATTGCGGCAATATCCCATCCCGCATCACTGTCAGGAACCGTGCTGCGTTCTACAAAGCCGCTGGCGCGGTTTTCGTCTTCGGCGGTGAGGCGGCGCAAGGCAGAGCGCCCCGTGTTGGTGATGAAGTAGCGCGCAATCCGCCCCTCGGGATCAGGACAAGTGATCCAGTCTTTCAGCGCCATGGCCTGCGCAATTTCACGTTCCACAATCGCGGTGCGGACTTGTTCGCCTTCGGGCGTGACACGGACCACGACGGCCGTTTCCATTTCACGTGCCACCGCCAGAACGGCGCCTTGTTCGCACAACCTGCGCAAAATCCGCTTTGCCTCTTGATCAATGCGCGCCTGCGTGAGGCCCAAGGGGGCCGCTGGATCGGTCGCTACACAGGCAACATTCATCATGTCTTTCGTCCTTTTTCGCTCTAAATCACATGCGGCCACCTGTTCTGAGAGGGACCGTAAGGCGGCATCAATCAATGGATCATCGCGGCGGCCCTCAAACCGGCGCACTTGGCGCAGCACGGTCGAGGGGTGGCAATCGCTGGCCCGCGCCACTGCCCGGATCGAGACGCCATTTTCGGTGTGCACAAGGTAGTGGCGTGCCGCATCTGGCACCCAACGTGGAAATTCATGCGCGCCCATTTGCCCTTGTGTCACAGTCATATCACCTATCCCTTTTTGTCGCATGCAGCGCCGATCTGCGGTTGTCGTCAAATCAAGGCGCAAACCATTCATGCTACCGGAGCGTGTATGGTTACCCAAGTCTTAACGATACAATTCGTCCGTCAACCATGTTTTCAAAAAGATAAGCAACTCTAACCAGTGCGTTCTGACTTTGGCGCGATCACGCAACACCCGTTTAGGTTGTGCAATGCTATCGACATATTGCGACAGTCAGAATGGATAACGATATGCTAGATTTACAGACCCGCATCGCGACACTCGAACGCCCCCAGCTTCTTGCACGGGCTGCCCGTTTCGGGGTTGATGACTATCGGCGCGATACGCATCTGCGCCGTATTTTGGGGTGCGAACGGTTGCCCAAACATGGGCAGGCACTCATGCTACTGCTGGATCGCGAAGCAGAGTTGGACCAATTGCGCAGGTCAAAATCGGGCGATTACCGCCCTGCGCATCAGGTAGAGGTCTTGATTGCCATTCTAGGCGAGGCGCAACTCATGCGCGCCACCGCCCTGAATGTGATCTGATCGGCTTTAGCCAAATGCATCCGGCATGCTGGCTTTTTTATCCGCCACATAGGCACGCAGGCGTGCTTCGATGTCGGGATCAAGTGCGGGCTGCTGATAGGTATCAAGCATCTTTTTGACCCGCGCTGTCGCCAGCGTTTCGGTGTCCCGCGCGCCTTCTTCGTCCCACGTCTCGAACGGTTTGTAGTCAAACAAATCAGACCGCCAAAAGGCCGATTTAAAGTTCGCTTGAGTATGCTCGCAACCCAAATAGTGACCACCGGGACCGACCTCTGCGATGGCGCCCATCGCTTGGCCGTTTTCAGACATATCCACGCCTTTGGCAAAGTGATGCAATGTGCCCAGCATATCCGCATCCATGACGAATTTCTCAAACGAGGCCACAAGCCCGCCTTCAAGCCAGCCACAGCTGTGCAACATAAAGTTCACACCAGACAAAAGACCGATATTCAAACTATTGGCGGTCTCATACGCTGCCTGCGCATCGGGAAGTTTCGATCCACAAAACGACCCAGCGGAGCGGTACGGCAGACCCAAACGGCGGGCCAACTGCCCTGCCCCATAGGTAATATGCGATGCCTCTGGTGTGCCAAACGTAGGCGCGCCAGAGTTCATGTCGATCGACGTTACAAACGTCCCCATAATCACCGGCGATCCGGGCCGGATCAGCTGGCTGTAAGCGACGCCTGCCAAAACTTCGGCCAAAACTTGGGTCAAGGTGCCAGCAATGGAAACCGGCGCCATCGCACCACCCACAATGAACGGGCTGATAATCGACGCTTGGTTGTTTTTCGCGAACACCTCGAGCGCGCCCATCATGATGCTGTCAAAGGTCAGCGGCGAGTTGATGTTGATCAGCGACGTCATGACGGTGTTGTCTTGTACGAACTGTTTGCCGAACAAAATCTCGCACATCTCGATGCTGTCTTGCGCGCGGCTTGGTTCGGTCACAGAGCCCATGAACGGCTTGTCGCTATAGATCATATGGGCCAGCAACATATCAAGGTGCCGCTTGTTTACGGCCACATCCGTAGGCTCGCAAACTGTGCCACCAGAATGGTGCAACCACTTGGACATATAGCCCAATTTAACGAATTTTTCAAAATCTGCCATCGTGGCATAGCGGCGACCGCCTTCGGCATCACGCACAAATGGCGGGCCATAAACAGGTGCCATGACCAGATTTTTACCGCCCACCACGACATTCCGGTCGGGATTGCGGGCATGCTGCGTGTATTCGGACGGGGCAGTCGCGCACAGCTTGCGCGCCAAACCACGTGGAATGCGGACGCGTTCACCTTCGATCTCGGCACCGGCAGCTTTCCAGCGGGCCAATGCCTCGGGGCTATCGACAAAGTTCACGCCAATTTCGGCCAAAACAGTTTCCGCGTTCGCTTCGATCAAATCCAGATCAGCTTCGGACAGAACCTCGTAGTTGGGGATATTGCGGGTAATGTATTTTGCTGTGTCAACGCTAACGGCTGTGCGTTCAGCACGGCGCGCTGCACCGCCGCCGCCGCGACTTCTACGTGCTGGTGTGGCTGGTGCATCGGACATGGAACGTCTCCCTCAAGAAGCGGTATACTTTTGTGTGTCATACAACGCAGGCAGCACTGACCCCTGCGATTTTGCGGCCCCTGAGACGTGAAAACGACATGTCATGAAAGAACTGTCGAAAACAGCCCAAATCCGGCGCGGCGGACCCTTGCGTTGGCACCCGTCTGGCTTTACCCACAGCGCCATGGAAAATAGCACCCACGAACGACTTTTGATCATCGATTTTGGCAGCCAAGTCACGCAGCTTATCGCGCGGCGTTTGCGCGAACTTAGCGTCTACTGCGAAATTCACCCCTATCAAAACGTCACCGACGCATTCTTGGCGGAATTTGCCCCCAAAGCAGTGATCTTGTCCGGTGGCCCCGATAGCGTAACCCGCGAAGGCTCGCCACGTGCCCCACAAGCGGTGTTCGAACTGGGCGTTCCTGTCCTTGGCATTTGCTATGGCCAGCAAACGATGATGACCCAATTGGGCGGCAAAGTAACCAGCGGTCATGGCACCGCAGAGTTTGGCCGCGCCTACGTCACACCAAAAGCCAAGCTGTCGTTGCTGGATGGCTGGTTTACCACCGACAAAGAACAAGTCTGGATGAGCCATGGCGACCATGTCTCTGAAATCGCTGATGGTTTTGAGGTTTACGGCACTTCACCCAACGCCCCATTCGCCATCACAGCGGACGTCGCGCGCAACTTTTACGCGGTCCAATTCCACCCCGAAGTGCACCACACACCCAATGGTGCGAAACTGTATGAAAATTTTGTCCGCTTGGCTGGTTTCACTGGCGATTGGACGATGGGCGCTTACCGCGAACAGGCCATTGCCGCGATCAAGGATCAAGTCGGCGAAGCCCATGTGATTTGCGCACTGTCTGGCGGCGTCGATTCGTCAGTAGCTGCGGCGTTGCTGCACGAAGCGATTGGCGATCAGTTGACATGCGTATTCGTGGACCACGGTTTGCTGCGTCAAGGTGAAGCCGACGAAGTCGTGGAAATGTTCCGCGATAACATGAACCTTAAAGTGATCCACGCCGATGAGAGCGAGTTGTTCTTGGGAGAACTCGACGGTGTCAGCGACCCCGAAACCAAGCGTAAAATCATCGGTCGATTGTTCATCGATGTATTTCAAAAATACGCCAATGAGATCGAAGGAGCGGCCTTCCTTGCCCAAGGCACATTATACCCAGATGTCATTGAAAGTGTTAGCTTTTCAGGTGGCCCTTCTGTCACGATCAAATCCCATCATAACGTCGGTGGCCTTCCTGAAAAGATGGGCCTGACTTTGGTTGAACCGCTGCGGGAATTATTCAAAGACGAAGTACGTGCCCTTGGTGTCGAACTGGGTTTGCCCAAGTCATTCATCGGACGCCATCCGTTCCCTGGCCCTGGCCTTGCAATTCGTTGCCCCGGCGAGATTACACGCGAAAAGCTTGGAATTCTGCGCAAAGCTGACGCGGTTTATATTGATCAAATCCGCAAACACGGGCTTTACGATGAAATCTGGCAGGCCTTTGTGGCAATCCTGCCTGTGCGCACCGTTGGTGTGATGGGTGATGCACGGACCTATGATTTTGCCTGCGCTTTACGCGCTGTAACTTCTGTCGATGGCATGACGGCGGATTATTATCCGTTTACCCACGAATTTCTTGGTGAAACCGCTACGCGTATTATCAACGAAGTGCACGGCATCAACCGCGTGACCTATGATATTACCAGCAAGCCTCCCGGCACGATCGAATGGGAATAAGCTAGTTCTGCAACGCGCGTACAAGACCGCGGCCGGTAAATTCACCCGGCGCACATGCTGCAATATCGCCTTCTTGGCCGCGCGCGAACCATTGTGCGCGGGCATCAAGCGGCACTGCGACAACCGGACCAATGCGCAACGGATCGCGTCCCCAATGGGGACTACTTAACGGGTCATTCTGAAACAGCGTCAAAATATCCAATGCCGACAATCCAGCACGCTGAACTAAGAACCCCGCGATACAGTCGACCTGACGTTCAACCAAGCCGCGCAGCATCACCTCGTCAGTGGGCCGGTTGCGGATTTCGCGCAAGGCAATGTCTGCGATCCCGTGTTGGACTTGGACGGCATGTCCGAATGCGTGACCCAGTAAATAAGGCGTTTGCGGCAGGTCGCGTGCAGCTTCAGCGACCAGTATTTGATTGTCCGTGGTACAATAGGCAACCCGACCGTCAACCGCCACATCAGCCCCGCATTGCCCAGCGATCTGATCGACAATCACCACGTCCGGCATCCGCGCAAAAGCCTGCGTTGCGGCAGACGTCATATCCGTGATCGCGTCGGCTTGGGCCACACAAGGCCATACCAAAAGTGCCATTAACCAACGCATCTGCGATCCTCAATAATACATCTACTCAAACACGTCTTAACTGGGGTTGCAAAACGTCCCAACTGAATAGCAACTGCAGCCATGAGCACAACTTTACAAGCCGCCCTTTGGATGATCGGTGCGATCACCTCTTTTACACTGATGGCCATCGCAGGGCGCACGGTCAGCGTCGAACTAGATACCTTTGAAATCATGCTGTTTCGCAGCATAACAGGCATCATTATTGTTGTTTCTGTCGCGATCTATGTTGGCACATTCCGTCAGATTGGCCGAGGCCAATTGGGGCTGCACGCCACACGTAATATCTGCCATTTCGCAGGACAAAACCTTTGGTTTTATGCCATTACTGTCATCCCCCTCGCACAAGTTTTCGCACTGGAATTCACCACACCCATCTGGGTGATCCTATTGTCCCCGCTTTTGTTAAAAGAACGGTTAACAGGCATTGGCCTGCTCAGTGCTGCCATCGGGTTTGTCGGTATCTTGATCGTCGCGCGACCTGATCCGGCAAATATCAGCACCGGCCTTGTCGCTGCGGCCAGTTGTGCAGTGTTCTTTGCGCTCACGGCAATTTTCACTCGCAAGCTTACGCGCACCCAAAGCATCACAACGATTCTTTTCTTTTTGACGACAATGCAGGCGGTGTTCGGATTGATCTGCGCAGGCTACGACGGCGACATCGCGGTGCCATCACTCCAAACCCTGCCTTGGGTGATCTTGATCGGTTGCGCGGGGTTACTTGCACATTTTTGTCTGACCAAAGCACTGAGCATTGCGCCCGCCAGCATCGTTATGCCCATTGATTTTGTGCGCCTGCCAACAATCGCGCTGGTCGGTATGCTTTTATATAACGAGCCACTGGAAGTCTGGGTTTTCGTAGGTGCCGCAATTATTTTTGCCGCGAACTACATCAACATCACTCACGCGATACGTGCAGCCAGAACGTGAAACGTAAGAAAGATAAGAACAAGACCATGGATTTTATTGTAATTTTGTAACGTAGCGGCCCCGTTCCAAATGTGACGCGGCGTCATTAATTGACGTAAAGCGGGGGCAATCCCTAGGGTCCGCCCATAACACATAATCATAGCTGGGAAGAGCACATGAAAAACGTAATGACAGTAGGCGCGGCGCTGCTGCTGACGACAACAATCGCA
>CBDTVI010000044.1:0-13213 GCA_965364065.1 uncultured Yoonia sp.
ACCCCGAATATCCGGCAGAGTAGCGAGTCGCCCTGCCTTTCAGGTGTAAGCCAGTACATTTTGACGTGTTCAGGTGGGCAGACGCCCTAAAACCCGACTCGCATCAATGGCCAAAACGCGAATCTACGATGCATTGTTCACACCTATCAGATCAAAGCAGCCCAGAAGGCCTGCGATCAAATCGCAAGGTAGTCATGTATATTGTGAAATGCGCCTGCCGCTTAACACCCCTCTATATAGAGAGTGGTTCTGCCTATCTGAAAGGCTGTGGTACCCGCGGCCGGACTCGAACCGGCACGGCCTTGCGGCCAAGAGATTTTAAGTCTCTGATGTCTACCATTCCACCACGCGGGCACGGGACTATTCCTATGCGTCCTGTGACCGGTGGGCAAGATGCGATCAGAGCTCTGTGCCGATTGGTTTGGTAAGCAGTGCCCGTTCCTGAAGCCACGGGTTCAAATCCAACGCGGCACGCAACACCTCTTGGGCCTCATCGTTGCGTCCAAGTCCAATTAACGTGAGTGCTTTGCCGGACAAAGCTGCCACATGGGTTGGAAGTATCGCCAGCGCATCGTCCAAATCCAACAGTGCGGCTTCAAAGTCTCCGCCAAGGTAATAGGTAAAGGCGCGTTGATTGTACCCTTCGGCATAATCAGGACAGTATTCTACCAACCTGTCCAAGACATTGCGCGACCCAAGAAAATCGTAGTTGCCCCGCCGAGACATCCCTTCATTCAGCATCGCTTGCGCGCGCTCATCAGGTGCATCGGTCCAAAGCCCCCAAAGTTCTTGGCTCAGACTATTGGCTTCTGCCTGATCAACCGCGCCGCCGAGATCGGCAATAATTTGGGATAACTGGGCGCTGTGATCCGTAACAAGCGGGCAGGTTTCGGCGAAGACGGGTGCGGCGACAAGGCAAAGCGGTAGGGTCCATTTCATACTCTACTATCTGCAACACTATGACTGTCGGTCAAGTCACCCAACTGTCGCAGGCGAGATCGGCGCCAAGCCTTCTTCTTTTACCGCCTGCATCGCAACATAGGTCGACGTATTCGCCACATGCGGCAAGGTCGAGATTTTGTCCGCTAGCACAGCGCGATATCCGGTCATCCCCGCCGTGCGCACTTTGAGCAGATAATCAAACGCGCCTGCTATCAAGTGGCACTGTTCTATCTCCGGCACGCGCATGACGGCCGCGTTGAACGCCGAAAGGGCGGCCTCGCGCGTGTCAGTCAATTTGACCTCAACAAAAGCGACATGATCGCGCCCCAACCTGATCGGATCATAAAGCGCGCGGTAGCCTCGTATCACGCCACTTTCCTCTAGTCGTTTCAAGCGCGCCTGTGTGGGCGATTTTGACAGCCCGATCCGGCGGGCCAGTTCGGTCACGCTGATTCGACCCTCGACCGTGAGAATATCAAGGATCTTGCGGTCGAACTGATCGACGTCAGAAAGCTTTTCGGGCATGATTTCGGTCCTGAATAAGTCAACTTGGCTTCAAACTTGCCATACTGAAGTCAGATAGACCACTAAAGTTACGATATACTGAGGTACACCCTTTTGCAGGAGCCTGCCAATGCCACGCGATCATACACATACACTGCGCCAACAGATTGATCTGGCGATGTACCAAGACGAAGCCACCGCTGTGGGTCACCTTGTGACAACTGCTCGCTTGTCAGACAGCGACCGCGCGCGCATCAGTGCCGCCGCCGCAGAGCTTGTGCGCAAAATCCGTGGCAGCTCGGAGCTGGGATTGATGGAAGTGTTCCTCGCTGAATATGGCCTATCCACCGACGAAGGCATCGCATTGATGTGTTTGGCAGAGGCGCTTTTGCGCGTACCCGACGCCGAAACGATGGACGAGTTGATCGAAGACAAAATCGCACCGTCCGATTGGGGCAAGCATTTGGGGCATTCGGCCTCTTCACTGGTGAATGCGTCCACTTGGGCCTTGATGTTGACGGGTCGCGTCTTGGACGACGAAAAGCCCGGCCTGACACGGCACCTGCGTAGTGCGGTCAAACGCTTGGGCGAACCTGTGATCCGTTCCGCCGTCGCCCGCGCAATGCGTGAAATGGGTCGGCAGTTCGTACTGGGCGAAGATATCCACAAAGCCATGAAACGCGCCGCCGGCATGCAAGCCAAGGGTTTCACATACAGCTATGACATGCTGGGCGAAGCCGCACGCACCGATGCGGATGCACGTTTCTATCACCTTGCCTATTCCCGCGCGATCAGCGCGATTGCTGACCACTGCACAAATGACAGCGTGGCGGAAAACCCCGGCATCTCGGTTAAGCTTTCAGCCCTGCACCCCCGCTACGAGGTCGCACAACAGGCCCGCGTGATGGAAGAACTGGTGCCGCGTGTGCGTGCATTGGCACTATTAGCGAAATCGGCAGGCATGGGCTTTAACATCGACGCAGAAGAAGCGGACCGTCTTTCGCTTTCGCTCGATGTCATCAACGCAGTGCTGTCAGAACCAGCATTGGCAGGCTGGGACGGATTTGGTGTCGTGGTGCAGGCCTTTGGGCAACGCGCCCCACTTGTGCTGGACTGCTTGCACGAAATGGCAACACGGCTTGATCGCAAAATCATGGTCCGCCTTGTCAAAGGCGCCTATTGGGACGCCGAGATCAAGCGCGCGCAAGTCGAAGGCATCGCCGGATTTCCTGTCTTCACCTCCAAGCATCACACAGACATCAGCTACATCAGCAATGCGCGCAAACTGTTGGGGATGACCGACAGGATCTATCCACAGTTCGCGACGCACAACGCACACACGGTGCAAGCGGTTCTTGATATCGCAACCCAAGAGGGCTGCGGACCAGACGACTTCGAATTCCAGCGCCTGCACGGCATGGGCGAAACCCTTCATAAAATCGTCCTCAAAGAACAAAACACCCGCTGCCGGATTTACGCCCCCGTCGGCGCACATGAGGACCTATTGGCCTATCTCGTGCGACGCTTGCTTGAAAACGGTGCTAACTCCAGCTTCGTGAACCAGATCGTGGACGAAGACGTTAGCCCCGAAACCGTCGCCGCCTGCCCCTTTGACCACATTGGAGCAACACCAAGCTTGCCCAAAGGCCCCGATCTTTATCAGCCAGAGCGGACAAACTCCAAAGGCTGGGATCTCACACACGCCCCTACCCTTGCGGCAATCGACAAAGGCCGCGCTGCATTCGAAAAGACCGAATTCACGGCACACCCCCTCACTTCTTCAGAGCCTAAATATCCCCGCCGGAGGCTCCAAGACCCGCAACCCATCGCAAACCCCGCCAAGCAAGGCGCAATCGTGGGCCATGTCCAACAATCAACGCCCGCCGATATTGACGCAGCCCTCGCGGCTGCAACCCCCTGGGACGCAGATGTTGAAACCCGTGCCGCAGCCCTGAATGCCGCAGCCGATGCCTACGAAGCAAACGCGGACGAGTTGTTCACAATCCTGACCCGCGAAGCAGGAAAAGCCCTGCCAGATGCCGTGGCCGAAATGCGCGAAGCGGTTGATTTCTTACGCTACTATGCGGCCCAAGCCCAACCGACCCAAAAAGCGCGCGGCGTGTGGACTTGCATCAGCCCGTGGAACTTTCCGCTGGCAATCTTCACAGGCCAAATTGCGGCCGCTCTGGCGGCTGGAAACGCAGTCCTCGCCAAACCAGCCGAGCAAACCCCAATCATCGCTACCCGCGCGATTGCTTTGTTGCATTCAGCGGGCGTGCCTGCGGCAAGCCTGCAACTGCTGCCCGGAGGCGGCGCAGTTGGTGCCGCTTTGACGGGTGACGCGCGCATCAATGGCGTGGCCTTTACTGGATCGACCGCAACCGCGCTGAAAATCCGCGCCAATATGGCCGCGCATTGCGCGCCCGGCACGCCGTTGATTGCGGAAACTGGCGGGCTTAATGCGATGATTGTCGACAGCACTGCCCTGCCCGAACATGCGGTGCGCGACATTATCAACGGCGCTTTCCGCTCTGCTGGTCAACGGTGTTCGGCACTGCGCTGTCTTTATGTTCAAGAAGATATCGCCGACAACTTGCTCAAAATGCTCAAGGGCGCGATGGATGAACTCAGCGTCGGTGATCCGTGGCACCTAGCGACCGATGTCGGTCCGGTGATTGACGCGGCTGCACACATTGGCATTGCAGATCACATCGCACAGGCCGCAGCAGATGGACGGATCATCCACCAGATCAAAGCACCACAGCACGGTCACTTCATCGCCCCCACCGCGATCCGCGTTAGCGGTATTGCAGAGATGACCAAAGAAATCTTTGGCCCCGTCCTGCATGTCGCAACGTTCAAATCAAGCGAGCTGGACGCCGTTGTCGACGCAATCAATGACACAGGCTACGGCCTTACCTTTGGCCTGCACACCCGTATCGACGACCGCGTGCAGACAATTGTGGAAAAGGTCAAAGCCGGAAACCTCTATGTGAACCGCGACCAGATCGGCGCCATTGTCGGCAGCCAACCGTTCGGCGGCGAGGGCCTGTCAGGCACAGGCCCCAAAGCTGGCGGTCCACACTATTTGCCACGCTTCACCGCATCCGAGGCCGCGCATTCGGACGAGGTTTGGGACAAAAATGCTGACTTGGCTGATTTGAAAACGCAATTGGCGTCAGGCACAGCTGCCTTCACTTATCCTGTCACCGACTTGCCTGGCCCAACAGGCGAATCAAATCGCCACAGCACCCATGCGCGCGGTCCGATCTTGTGCATGGGCCCAGGCAAAGCTGCGGCCGAGAAACAGGCGGCAGCGGTCAATGCGCTTGGCGGTATCGGAATCGCGTCCGGTGGCAATATTGCGGCGCCGACCCTTGCAGAGATCAACCTACTTGCTGGTGTGATTTGGTGGGGCGACGTGGACACTGGTCGCGAGATTGAAACAGCACTCAGTCAACGCGTTGGCCCAATCACTTCGTTGATCACCAGCATGCCCGATGCGGCGCATGTGCTGCATGAACGCCACGTTTGCATTGATACAACAGCAGCAGGCGGAAACGCCGCACTGCTGGCAGAGGTAGCAGTCCAAGCAACCACTTGACCACCACAACAACATCAGGGACGGTCGCGGAATGTTTCCAATCCGCGACCACAACCCGTCCCAACGCACGCCCTATGTCACGCTTTCACTGATTGCGCTGAATGTGGCGGTCTTTCTGGCAGGCTTCGCACTGTTGCAGACAGATCGGGCGCTATCGATGTTTTACTATGACTACGCCTTGCTGCCCTTCCGGCTTAGCGATGGCGAAAACCTCACGTCTTTGATCACGTCGATCTTTTTGCATGGCGGGTTTATGCATCTTGCCGGCAACATGCTGTTTTTATGGATTTTCGGCGACAACCTCGAAGACGAAATGGGCCATGTCCCGTTTTTGATCTTTTACCTGCTGTGCGGCATCGGGGCGAGCTTGGCTCAGGTCGCAACTGATCCGACGTCCCAAATCCCGACCGTCGGGGCGTCTGGTGCAATCGCGGGCGTTATGGGAGGCTACTTGCTGCTATTCCCAAAAGCACGGGTCGATATCTTCGTGTTTTTCATCGTGTTTTTCCGCGTTTTCCCGATCCCTGCATGGATCATGCTGTGCCTATGGTTAGGCATTCAGTTGTTCAGCGGGATCAGCGTCGACACATCCGCAGGTGGCGTTGCCTATTGGGCGCATGCGGGCGGATTTGTGATAGGTTTTCTTGGGACATTGCCGTTGTGGCTCAAGCGCGGTGGCACGTTGTTTTGGCGGCAAACGCAAGGATATCCACCTCACCCTGAAGCGCAATACCGCCGCAGCAATATCCCAACCGTTAGGCGTTAGGACTTGCGGATAACCTTGGCGAATGTCTCGAAGATCGGCTCGTTTGCGCAGATCATCTGACCATCGGCCATGATGTCGCCGCCAATTTTCAACGGCTCAACAATGCCGCCTGCTTCGCGCACGATCACGATACCTGCGGCGATGTCCCAAGAATGCAAACCGCGCTCCCAAAAACCGTCATAGCGGCCTGCGGCCACGTAAGCCAAATCAAGTGCTGCTGCACCAAAACGGCGCACACCAGCGCAGGTAGGCAGGATTCGTGCAAGGTCTTGCAATGTCTCTGGCAGATCGGCGCGGCCCGCAAACGGCAGGCCCGTAGCAAAGATGCTCTCGATCATTTTGTGACGTCCAGACACACGTAGCCGGCTTTCGTTCAGCCAAGCACCTGCGCCTTTTTCGGCATAAAACATCTCGTCCTTGGTTGGGTCATAAACCACACCGGCGACAATCTGGCCCTTATGCTCAAGTGCAATCGACACAGCCCAATGCGGCAGGCCATGCAAAAAATTTGTAGTGCCATCAAGCGGGTCAACGATCCAACGACGGGTTGGGTCTTCGCCTTCGATCTCTTTGCCTTCTTCGCCCAAGAAGCCGTAGGATGGGCGTGCATGCAGCAGCTCTTCTTTGATTAGCGCTTCGGCAGTTTTGTCGGCACGGCTGACAAAATCGCCGGGGCCTTTGGTGCTGACCTGAAGATTTTCGACCTCGCCAAAGTCCTTAAGCAAACCACGACCCGCTTTGCGGGCGATTTTCATCATCACGTTGAGATTTGCACTACCAGCCATTTGGGTCGTCCTTAGGTTCGGGATCAAGCGCGGCGTATAGGCCCAAGTGGTGTGCGGAACAAGAGGCAACCCGACCGAAGCCGTGAATGGGTTTTCTGGCGCGGCTTAACGGTTTGTTTTCTCACGTCATGCATACCGATCCACAACTGGCTTGGGGTCGACATGCGGCGCATGATTAAACAACGGTTTTTGCACCAAACGCAGATTGCTGGCCATATTTCGGGCCGTGATGTGCCGAAACGGGTTGTCACAGCACTTTTGATGGTGGGCGTTTGCCAATTGTCTGGATTTGGGTGGCAGGGCCTAATCGCGGGATCTTGCGTGCTATTCCTCGAATGCGTCACCTACCCGCTGAACAGGCGCGCATCCAAGTTTGAAAACCGGCTTAGCCTTCCGCTGGCGATTGCGGTCTTTGGGGCCAATTGGTTTGCGATTTTCCCCTATCTAAGCTTTGCTGTGATCTTGTCACAAAGCGATACGCTGCCGTTTGTGCTCGCAGGGTATATCTGGGCGTTCGGGATCTACGTGCACGTCAGCAATACATTTGGACTGCTACCCTTTTTTAACTGGAGCCTGATGTTCCCCGCTTTTGGTGCAATCTATTTGATGCTGTGGAACCTGTCACAGAACCCGATCTTTGCGACGCATGATATATATTGGGTGATAACGGCGGTCCTGACTGGGATCTACATCGTCAGCACCTTCGATACGATCAACCAACAAAGGGCCACACGCCGCGCCCTTGAACGCGCCCAGCAAGAGGCAAATTTGCGCGTAGTCGAACTTGAACGCCTTTCGCGTAACGATAGTCTGACTGGCCTGATGAATAGACGTGCATTTGACGAAATCGTTCAAAGCATGATGAATCAACACGCCAACAAACAAGGGGTGACGGTCTTTTCGATCGATCTTGACGGGTTCAAACCCATCAATGACAGCTATGGCCACGAGGCCGGTGATGCTGTGCTTTGCGCAGTGGCGCAGCGCCTACAGCAAGTGGCAGATCAGGGTGATTGGGTCGCGCGTGTGGGCGGCGATGAATTTTCTGTACTGACCGCGCGCGTTACCTCCGTCGATCAGGCCCATCAATTTGCAGCCCAGATTACAGATTCGTTGACGGACGCCATTCCTTATGAGCAAAAGCTGCTTGATGTGGGGATTAGCATCGGGATCGCGCGCCAAAGTACGGACGCCAATACCCCCACGGAGCTGCTATCGCGGGCTGACCAGGCGATGTATCTGGCCAAGCAGGACAAAGACACGCAAGTCAAAATATACAACAAAGCTGCCTTTCCTGTGCGGCCAACGCCCCAAGACCGTCTGATTTTAATTCATGCGATGGAAAGCGGGCAGATTTTGCCGCATTACCAGCCGAAAATCCACCTTAACACTGGTGAGATCATCGGCTTTGAAGCGCTGTCACGATGGCAGCACCCCACACGCGGGCTTTTGCCGCCTTCGCAATTCCTACCGATGATCAACGAATTGTCGCTGCAAGGGGCGTTTATGATCCATACGGCTGCCCTTGTGATGAAAGATCTTGCAGCACTTGTCGAAGACGGGCTTGATCCCGGGCGGGTGTCCATCAACATGTCAGAGGTGACGTTGGCGACGCATCTTGGACGCAAAGAACTGTTCGATCTTATTGATCAATACCCCAACCTAAAGCCCTACCTAACCTTCGAGATTACTGAAGACATCTTTTTCGCCCGCGCAAGCGAGATTATTCGCACGTCGATCAACCAGTTCCGCCAAGCTGGCGTGCGGATTTCATTGGATGATTTTGGAACCGGTTACGCATCACTGCAACACCTGAAAGAATTGGCGTTTGACGAACTTAAGCTTGATACGGGATTTGTACGCGATCTTGGTATCGATCCGGCCGCCAAAATCCTGATCGCGGGGCTGTTGACCATGAGCAAAGGTTTGCAAGTTGATCTAATTGCGCAAGGCGTTGAAACGCAAGGGCAGCGCGACATGCTACAAAGCATGGGATGTGTTTATGTGCAGGGATACTACTTTGGCGCCGCACTGCCATTTGAAGAAACATACCTGCGATTGGCCAGCGGACAGAACGGTCTGCACAAAGACGAGCCCCTTACCCCCCAGCCGCATCGGCGCGCTGCAGTTTGACCGCTTCTTGCCGCGCGAGCCTGATAAGATGCGCCATGAATGGCAAACTGGTGTCATCGGAACGGGTCGCTGCATATAGGCGGCGCGTAATCCCCGATTTCGTCAACGGCCGCGTGACATAGTCGGAGCTATAGCGCACTTGCTGCACAACCCAATCAGGCAAGACCGCGACGCCACGGTTCGACGCGACCAAAAGCAAAATTACCGCCGTTAATTCCACTTGTCGCACCGCCCCCGGTTCCACCTTGGCGGGCGTCAGCAGCTGCGAAAAAACATCCAGACGCGCGCGGTCAACCGGATAGGTAATCAGCGTTTCACCCCTAAAATCCTCTGCTTCGATCACTTCCTTTTGGGCCAGTGGATGTGATGAAGAAGCAACGAACACAGGTTCATAGTCGAAAAGCGGTGTGAAATCCGTATCTGGCAGATCCTCCGGATCGGATGACACCACCAGATCGACTTCTTCTTTGCGCAACGCAGGAAACGCGTCAAAAGCCAGACCAGGGCGAATATCAACATCAACATCCGGCCACGCCTTGCGAAATTGCTCGAGCACAGGAAAGAGCCATTCAAAGCATGCATGACATTCAATTGCGATATGCAACCGGCCTGTTTTGCCTGCAACAAGACCGGAAAATTCCGCCTCAAGTGCTGCCACTTGCGGCAAAATAAGCTCTGCCGCCGCCAACATTCGCATACCTGCCGACGATAGCTTTAACGGCTTTGAACGGCGGGTGAATAGCGGGACCCCTGCTTGATCCTCAATTCCCTTAATCTGGTGAGACAGAGCCGATTGCGTGATGTTCAGCAGATCCGCCGCACGGGCCAACCCGCCAGTGTCGTGGATTGCCTTGATCGTGCGCAGATGGCGGAATTCGATATGCATATGTGAGCGACTTTCATAATTTTAGTGAAGTATATGAATTTGCCTCAACTCAATATCCAGATCACAAACGCAAAGCAAGCAAGAGGTAGCACCATGTCAAACCCATCTGTATCATTCGAATTTTTCCCACCCAAAAATCTGGAAGGTGCGTTTCGCCTGCATGATTGCGTCCAGACGCTCGCCCCGTTGGATCCGGCCTTCGTTTCCGTCACCTATGGCGCGGGCGGCACAACCCGCAAACTGACCCACGAGGCCGTAGCGGCGATCCACAACACCAGCGGTTTGAATGTGGCCGCACATCTGACCTGCGTAGACGCCACCAAATCCGAGACATTGGCAATCGCCCAGAGTTATGCGGCCACCGGTGTGCGCGATATCGTGGCCCTGCGCGGCGATGCCCCTCAGGGGGCCAGCAACTACACAGCCCATCCCGACGGTTTTGCCAGCTCTGTTGAGCTGATCGCGGCACTCGCGGACACAGGTAATTTCAATATCCGCGTTGGCGCTTATCCTGAAAAACACCCTGACGCCGCAGATCAAGCCGCTGATATCGCCTTTCTTAAGAGCAAAATCGATGCAGGTGCGACGTCAACAATCACGCAGTTCTTCTTTGAGGCCGACACCTTTTTTCGCTTCCGCGATGCTTGCGTGAAGGCAGGGATCGATGCACCGATCATTCCCGGTATCTTGCCTATTGAAAACTGGGCCGGCACCCAGCGCTTTGCCGCCCGCTGTGGCACATCCATCCCGCAGGTCGTCCGTGACGCTTTTGCCCATGCCACGCCGGACACGGCAGCTCTTTTGGCGACCGCAATCGCCACAGAGCTTTGCGATGACCTGATCCAGGGCGGCGTCGATCACCTGCATTTCTACACGCTCAATCGGCCCGAATTGACCCGCGACATCTGCCATGCCCTTGGCAGGACCCCCAAAGCACAGTTGCAAAAGGTGGCCTAAGCGACCAGCCTGCGGGAAAGATATCAACCCCGAGGCCCCATGTTTACTGCAACATCCCCCGACCAAATACCCGATCTTGAAACGATTCTTTCGATGTCAGGCTTGGAGTTTATGCAAGCGATGCGCGAAGGACACGTCAGCCCTACGCCTATTTCTGCATTGATGAACTACGAGCTGGATACAGTTGAAGCTGGCAAAGTCGTCTTTCGCGGCAAGCCGGAATTTCAACACACCAATCATGCGGGCGGCGTGCATGGCGGATGGTATGGCACATTGCTCGACAGCTGCATGTCGTGTGCTGTGATGACGGTAACCCCCAAAGGATCGGTCTACACAACGCTGGAATACAAAGTGAACTTGACGGGTGCGATCCCCTTAGGCGCCGAAATCATTGCAACCGGCACTATCGATCACGCTGGTCGCAGCACTGGTGTTGCCAGCGGTGAAATCAGGGATGCGGCAAGCGGCAAGCTTTATGCCACAGGTTCAGTTACTTGTTTGATCATGAAGCGGCGCGAGGGGTAAGGCTGCGGGCGTCTCACCTGTGATGCTTTCATGCAAACGCTCTGACGGATCAATGCCGATACGCCGTTTGCGCCGCGTCAAAAATATCTTGGCCCATCCCCGCCAATTCCCGATTGACGGGGCTGCTGCATCCTGCACAAAGCGGTCTTTCCACCCGTTTGGCAGCGGTACATCGCATGCCTCAAGCCGTTCCAGCATCCAGACTAACGGGATATTCGCCAAAGGTCGCGCTGACGGGTACTGCCAGACCTGACCGCCCACGTCGCTATGATTGCCGCGAAACCAAACCTGCTCCATGTGGCCCTGCCAATCGGGCGGGCAGGCCCACATTACGGGCGTGTAGGCCGCGCGGCGTTCATCCTTGGCAAGGGCATGAAATCCGTTGCGGATATGCGGCCCAAGTGCGTGGGTATGAAAGGCATGCGGCGCCTGCCCCCATCGCCAAACAACGGGTAACCGCAAGCCCAGCGCTTTGACAGTATCCCACACAGCGACAGCTTCAACTTGCACATCTGCGTGACAATACTCATCACGGAATGCCTGCACTGCAGGACCATCGCCCCCCGCGCGGTAGTGTCGATAAGCCTGCTCGATCACGTCTTCGGTGGCGACGTCATCGCGCACCAACCCAACCACATCAATAACACCCGCAAGCGAGCGGACCCCAAAAGCACCGCGAGAATACCCCATCAGTACAATCCGGTCACCAGCGCGGTAGCGCGCGGCCACAACACCGTAGGCGCGCTTGATCAGCAAGTTGATCCCGCGTCCAGTCATCACATCCCATGTATTTGACCAGTCCCGCCATTGGATCCCGGCCTCGTAATGGATGGTCAAATTTTCAGGCTGGCTGACTTCGCATAGCAATTTATACGCGAGCCCCGCATTTGTTTCACATCCTTCGGCAAGCGAAGACATCGTACCATCAAGGATCACAACATGGGTCGCAGGGCCGCGCTGACGGATATCTTCGTCTTCGGTGCGCGCACGACGCCCGAAAAGACCAAAAAACCAATCACGTAACTGCATTATCAGCCTTTTCACATGTCATGATTGGGTCAACCTTTGGGGTTTCATGGAACGCCTCACAGTCTTTGATTTCAGCAAACCCTACTGGTCAGTCGCATCTTGTCCAGCCCGATCGCGCGAAACCGCTACAAGTCTGCGCACAATGTCGTAACATCCGCGAAAGTTGCTGCGCAGAACAAGGGATTTGCACATGGACCGCGTTAAATTCACCGCGATGAAAGACGGTGACAAGGAAGACTACGATTTTCTGGCCGAACACGAGGTCGCATTTACCAAAGGCACCGCCGCGCGATTGCTGCAAGCGATGGTCGGCCTTGATGAAGGTCTATCAGGGTATCAAATCACACGGTTGGGCCATTCGCTGCAAGCGGCCACGCGGGCTGAACGTGACGGAGCAGACACAGACTGGATCGTGGCCGCATTACTGCATGACATTGGCGATATCTACGCGCCATTTAACCACGATGAATACGCAGCCTCGATCTTGCGCCCGTTTGTGCGCGAACAGGTCACATGGGTCGTCGAAAAGCACGGTGATTTTCAGGTGCTCTATTATGGCGAACACGTCGGTGCGAACCCTGACAAGCGTGACGCATACCGCGACAGCGCGTATTTCGACGATTGCGCAATGTTCTGCGAACGGTGGGATCAAAGTTCTTTTGATCCGGCCTATGACACGCTGCCCTTGTCGCATTTTGCCGCGCGGGTAGAGGCCGTTTTTGCACGCACGCCTTACGATCCGGATGTGATCAAAGCAGGCGTGCGCGTGCCACTGGTGTCCGCCTAACGTGGGACGTCCGGTATCCTGCTTTTCGCGGTGACAGACGGACCCACATCACCTTCCCACACACTGTAACCTTTGCGGCTATAGATTTTGATCTGGGCGCCGACGCCAATGGCGTGCAATTTCCCTATCGGATGGTTCATGCTTTCACCTTTAAGACCATCAGGTGTCGACCACATCAGATACCCTTTTCCCGTAAGGCGGCCAGAATTTCTAATTTCAAACACCTGATCGACACGCGCAATTGCTGCATACCCATATTTGCGGGTCAGGATCGCGCGGTTTACGCCGCTGCCCA
>CBDTVI010000045.1:0-13189 GCA_965364065.1 uncultured Yoonia sp.
TTTCTTCCAGCTCTGTTTCCCAATCGGCGCGCAGTTCTGGGTCTTGCAGAATTGTCGTCACGACACGTGCGCCGTGATCTGGCGGGAATGAATAGTTTTGGCGATTCAGAAACGCGAGGTTCTGTTGTGTCAGCGCTTGCTGGTCGGCGTCTTTTGTCACGGCCATCAAGATGCCCGTCCGTTCGCGGTAGATGCCAAAGTTTTTAGAACAGCTGGCGGCAATTAGGCAGTTTTCAAAGCTACTTGCGATCTGGCGCGTGGCCTGTGCATCTGCCGCTAGCCCGTCACCAAAGCCTTGATAGGCGATGTCGACAAATGGCACGGCATGTTTCTTCTGCATCAAGCTGATGACTTGGGACATCTGATCGGAGGTCAGGTTCGCACCGGTCGGGTTGTGGCAGCAACCGTGCAGCAAGACGACGTCTCCTGCGGCGACGCCTTCCAGATCAGCCAAAAGGCCTTCGAAATCGACACCGCGTGTTTCGCTGTCGAAATAGCGATACTCGGCCATGTTCATGCCCAGATACTTGATAATCGACGGGTGATTTGGCCATGTGGGGTTAGACAGCCAAACCGTGGCTTTTGGTGCGGCCAACTTGATCAATTCCAAGGCTTGGCGAATGGCACCTGTTCCGCCGGGGGTCGCCACGGCTGCGACGCGTTCGTTTGGCACACTGTCGCCTAGCACGAGGTCCTTCATTACAGCGCTAAACGCCGGATCACCCGCAAGGCCAGTGTAGGCTTTTGACGATTGATTGGCCAAAATCCGGCGCTCTGCCTCTTTGACGGCGCGCATGACGGGGGTGTTGCCGCTGGCGTCTTTGTAAACACCGACACCCAGATCGACCTTGTCGGTACGGGGATCGGCTTTGAACTTGCCCACAAGGGCAAGGATTTTGTCGGCGGGTTGGACAGATAGATTTTCAAGCATTTCTTAAGCTCCAGTAGCGATTGGAAGGTCAGCGTACATGCCCCATTCGGACCATGAGCCATCATAAAGCGAATGATCGGTCTTCCCGATCCGCTCAAGGGCAAGGGATAGGATCGCGGCAGTCACGCCTGATCCGCAGGTGGTAATGGCGGGTTTTTGCAGATCGACGCCAGCATCTTGAAACACAGTGCGCAAGGCCGTCGGGGCCTTCATCATGCCGTTCGCGTTCAGCAGGTCTTTGTAAAACACGTTGGTGGACCCGGGGATATGGCCAGAGCGCATACCTGCGCGTGGCTCCGGCGCTTCGCCACGAAAACGGGCCTGCGCGCGTGCGTCGATAATGCTGTGATCACCCAGTTTAGCGGCGCGGGCCACGTCGGTCACGTCGCGCGTTCGGTGCCCTTCGTATTTCACGGTCATATGGCGGTCGCGAATGGTTGGCGCGTCGGCCGTGGTCGGATGACCATCCGCAAGCCACTTGGGCAAACCCCCATCCAGAACAGCGATGTTTTTCTGACCCATCAACCGGAAGAGCCACCAGACACGGGCAGCTGAAAACAGCCCGATCCCGTCGTAGACAACAACCTGATGCCCGTCACCCACACCCATCGCGCGCATCCGGGACATGAATTTTTCAACGGGCGGTGCCATGTGCGGCAGTTCGGACCTGCCATCGCTGATATCATCGATATCAAAATAGCGCGCGCCTTGGATGTGTTGGGCATTATATTCGGCCATCGCGTCGCGGCCTGCATCGGGCAGATACCAAGACGCATCAAAGATCCGCAGGTCGGGGTCCTTGAGGTGAGCCGCCAGCCAATCGGTGCTGACAAGCGTTTTTGGATCATCAGGTGTTGATGCGGACATTGCGCGCTCCGTTCCCAGCTACCGGGTCACGGGTAACTTGCGCGGCTTGTTATGACAAGGGAAACTGGTGCGCAATCACGCTGGAACAAACACAAACGCCCGCGTTCTAGGCGCGGGCGTTAACGTGTAATCCGATGTCCGGCTTACTTGGACATCATGTTCTTGATCATGCCAACAACAGCAAGTGCTGCACCGCCACCGATACCGCCGCCTGCAACCTGTGTCGCAATGCTTGCGATATCCAAGCCGCCTGCAGCAGCACCGCCGCCCATGACGGCTGACAGAATTTGCCCACCAATACCGCCACCGACGATACCCGCAATCGAGTTGCCCAAAGTACCCAACGACAGGTTCTTCATTACGCCGCCAGCGACATTGCCGCCAACTACACCAGAGATCAGCTGAATAACTAGTTGTTCCATTTGATTGTCCCTTCTTTTCAGACCCATTATTTTTTTGAATGCATCAGCAGGGCCAATAGCTGCGCACCACGAGAATAGCCGATGCAAGTGAACCCAGCATCAATTCAATATAACGACTATCATGGTTTGGTGATTTGCCCAAAAGGGGAAAACGCTGGGTTTAATCCCCGTGGCGCAACAAGCGCTGCTGCTGGCGGCCCCAGTCGCGCTTGGCCTCGGTGGCGCGCTTGTCGTGGTTCTTTTTGCCTTTTGCGGTCGCGATCTTTAGCTTCACCAGACCGCGGTCGTTGAAGTACATCACCAACGGGACAAGGGTCATACCGTCGCGCTTGGTTGCACTCCACAGGCGGGCAAGCTCACGGCTTTTGACCAATAGCTTGCGCTTGCGGCGTTCTTCGTGCGTGAACATCGCACGGTCATACGGTGCGATATAGGCATTCGTCAGCCACAATTCTCCGTCGTCGACGCTGGCGTAGCTGTCTGCGATATTGGATTGACCAACGCGCAGGGATTTCACCTCTGAGCCGGTAAGGATGATCCCGACCTCAAGATCGTCCTCAATAGCGTAATCATACCGCGCGCGGCGATTTTCAGAGACAACTTTGTAGTTTTTGTTTTCAGGGTTCTTGGCCATAGTCGAATTCAGATAAGCGATGGGACGCCGTGGCACAAGGTGCGCATGGGTCAAGAAGTAGGGAGAAATACAGTGCTTGTTCAGATTGTGCTGGGATCAGCGCTGTTAGTGTTTTCGATTGTTGTTGCAGGAAGTGTGTTCTGGATCATGGAATATTGGTTAATGCGGCTGCGGCCTTGGCTGATTGTGCCGCCGCACCGGCCCAAGTTGATGCTGGTGATGTGTGTGTCCGCTGTGGGCATCCTGATGCAGATGGCCATTGGTGTTTGGGCGTGGGCGCTGACGATGATGGCGCTTGGTATCTTCGAAACGGTGGAAACGTCAGTCTACTTTGCGCTTGTTGCGTTCACTACGCTGGGGTTTGGGGACATCCTGTTACCGCTGGAATGGCGCTTGCTGGGCGGGATGGCAGCAATCAACGGCCTGTTAAACATTGGCTTTGTCACAGCCATGTTGGTCGAGGGACTGCGGCAAGTTCGCCTGCAACAGATTGCTTTGATGGACGCTGATACATGAACGTCCCTGTCCTCAGCAACGCAAGGGCACGGCATCTCTTTCTTGAAAAGCATCAGCTGTCTGGCCGCCCTTCAGGAACTGGCAAGGGTGCCGACCTGAAAGGCGTTCTGAATGATTTGGGCTTTGTACAGCTTGATAGTGTGAACACATTCGCCCGTGCCCATGATCTGATTTTGTGGTCACGCAAGCAGCAATACCGCCCCGGCGCTCTGCAGCACTTACTGCACCGCGACCGACAGGTTTTCGAACACTGGACTCATGACGCGGCGATCATTCCGATGGACAGTTTTGCTCATTGGCGTCTGCGGTTTGCCCGCGACGGGGCGCGGCTTGCATCACATTGGAAGGATGCGCGGCGCGGTGATCTTCATGCGAAAATCGACGACGTCCTCAAGCGGATTTCAGACGATGGGGCTTGCACATCGGGTCAGGTCGGCGAGGGGGAAAGTCGCGGATCGGGTGGTTGGTGGGATTGGCATCCTTCAAAAACGGCATTGGAGTATTTGTGGCGATCCGGCCAATTGTCTGTCCTGCGCCGCGATGGGTTCACCAAGGTTTATGATCTGACAGAACGGGTCATTCCGCCGGAACACCTCAACCGCCGGCATCATCCGCAAGAAACGATTGATTGGTGCTGCAACGGCGCTTTGGACCGTCTTGGGTTTGCGACAAGCCGTGAATTGGCCGCGTTTTGGGATCACGTTACATCAGCCGAGGCAAAGGCATGGTGTGCGGCCGCATTGGCCGACGGTGATATCATTGAAGTTGATATCGAAAGTGTCGATGGCACACTGCGCCGATCGTTTGCGCGGCCTGACATCATGGACCTTAAGATTGCAGCCCCGGCACCGCGCATCAGAGTGCTGTCGCCCTTTGATCCAGCATTGCGAGACAGAAATAGGGCTGAGCGGTTATTTGGCTTCAACTACCGGATCGAGATTTTCGTACCCCAGCCAAAACGTAAATATGGCTACTACGTTTTTCCAGTGATCGAGGGAGACCGCATCATTGGCCGGATCGATATGAAGCGCACAGAAGGCGCGTTGGTTGTGCGCGCATTTTGGCCTGAAAGAGGCATCAAGATGGGTGCAGGTCGGGTGAAGACCTTGCAGGCAGAACTGGAACGCGCCGCAGTTTTCGGAGGCTGCAGCGCGGTCAGGTACGATGACGGATGGATCAGATAAGGTGGATTAAAATCCACCTTACGTCAGTTAAGCAGGCCTGCATGCACCATCGCGGCACGGATTTTCTCTTTCGTGCCATCGGTCAGACCGATTAAAGGCAGGCGCACGTCTTCGCGGCACAGGCCTAGCAATGACATGCCGTATTTCGCGCCAACAAGACCCGGTTCGGTAAACACCGCCTCGTGCAACGGCATCAAACGATCAAGTTGCGCCAACGCTGCCGTATAGTCACCGGCGAGTGTGGCTTTTTGGAACGCGGCAATCAACTTTGGTGCAATGTTCGCTGTGACCGAAATACAGCCTACGCCACCATGTGCGTTAAAGCCCAAAGCAGTTGCATCTTCGCCAGATAGTTGGATGAAATCCGCGCCACAGCGCATGCGCGTCGCAGGCACCCGAGACAGGTCGGCCGTCGCATCTTTGACGCCGACGATCATATCTTGCTTGGCCAGTGTTGCCATTGTGTCAGGTGACATATCAACGACGGAACGTGGCGGGATGTTGTAGATGATAATCGGAAGACCGCAGTCAGCCGCGGCTGTGAAATGCGCAATCAGGCCCGCTTGGGTTGGCTTGTTGTAATAGGGCGTGACGACCAGCGCTGCATCAGCGCCTGCAGCCTTGGCGGCTTTCACAAGGCGAACAGTCTCGGCTGTGTTGTTGGATCCGGCACCTGCGATCACCGGAATACGCCCTGCGGCCTCGGCCACGACGATTTCCACGACCATGTCGTGTTCTGCATGGGTCAACGTTGGGCTTTCGCCTGTTGTACCAACTGGAACTAGCCCGTTGCTGCCTTGATCAACATGCCAATTCACAAGTTTTTTCAGCGCGTCCACGTCCACTTGGCCGTTCGCAAACGGCGTGACGAGGGCGGGGAGTGATCCCTTAAACATGGCACGCTTCCTTCTTGTTGGTGGCTGATCAGCCGACGTCAAAATCGCGCGGACACTAGGACGCGCGCGCAAATCCTACAAGCCCTTCGTTGCAGCTTGGGCGTACAAGTTTCCGCCGGTTCCCAAGTTTGTGAGTTGTTTTCGTCCGGGCCACCGTTACCTTATATCTTGAACCGAACAGGTGGGTGGCCTTCATGCGAATTTTTATACCGTTGATTGTGTTTGCGCTGACCGCCGTGCCAGTGGGCGCGCAGTCGGTCGCCCCGCAAAGCGTAGCGGCGATTGCGGCGGCAGACGTTGATTGGGCCGAGGCCTATGCAATAGCGGCGGACGCGGACCCCTTGACTGCTGATGTACTCACTTGGCTGCGCTTGCGGGATGGTGATGCGACATTTGCTGAATATCAGGCATTTGTGACGGCCAACCCCACTTGGCCGGGTCTCGACAATGTACGCGCTGTGTCAGAGCTTTCGATCGACGCAAGTGTCGACCAAGCTACGATCATCGCGTGGTTCACAGACAATCCGCCGCAAACAGGCGAGGGCGCTGTGCTGTTGGCCAAAGCTTTGATCGCTGCGGGCCAAGTTGATGCGTCTGGTGCGGTCTTGCGCGAGGCTTGGATCAACCTGCGCCTGACCGAAGAGGGCCATAACGCGATGGTCGCTGAATTTGGGGATGTGCTAGGGCGCTATCATGTGGCGCGTACGGATGAATTGTTGTGGCGGTCGCGCAGCACAGAGGCCGCGCGCATGCTGCCTTTGCTATCCGATGGACCGAAGGCATTGGTTCATGCGCGCCTTGGATATCTGTCACGCGCCAGTGATTTGCGCCTGCGCATTGCAGCAGTTCCAGCCGACTTAAGTCAAGATGCGGGTCTTGCATATAATCGCTATTCTTGGCTCGCTGGACGGGGCGAGCGGACGGACGCGGTGGCACTTTTGCTGGATCGTTCTACCAGCCCCGCCGCATTGGGCGAACCGTTTCGTTGGTCGGGGTGGCGTCGCTTGCTGGCGCGCTGGGAAATGCGCGAAGGCCGTGCCGAACAGGCCTACCAATTGGCATCACGCCACTATCTGACCGACGGCGCATCTTATGCCGATCTAGAGTGGCTGTCGGGGTATCTGTCGCTAACCTATCTGGGCGATCCGACGCAGGCCTTGGGGCATTTCGAGAATGCATTGCGGGTATCCAGCAGCCCGATCTCGAAGGGGCGGATGCAGTATTGGATTGGCCGCACCTATGCCGTGAAGGACGAGATTGATCTAGCGGCCACGGCCTACGGTGCTGCGGCGCAACATCAGACGAGTTTTTATGGACTGCTGGCCTCGGAAAAACTGGGTCGCCCGCTTGACCCTGCGCTGGCGGGCACGCCTGTTGCAGTGCAAGGGGCTGCGGTTTTTAATGATGACGTCACACGCGCCGCTTTGATGTTGATTGCGGGCGGTGAACGGGGTGCAGCCGTGACGTTCTTTGCGCATCTTGGCCGCACCCTTGATGCGGACAGTCTCGCGGCCTTGGGGCAGTACCTGAGCGAGATTGATGAGCAGTACTACACACTGCTTTTGGGCAAAACCGCGGTGACACGCGGTATACTGATCCCTGCGATTTACTTTCCCTTGCATGATCTTGCGCAAATGGACTTGCCTGTCGATGCGTCATTGGCATTGTCGATTGCGCGCCGCGAGAGCGAATTCAACATCGGGATAGGCAGCCCCGTTGGTGCGTTGGGCCTGATGCAAGTCATGCCCGCCACAGCCCAAGAGGTCGCCGAAAATCTCGGTTTGCCATATTCAAAGCCGCGCCTGACAAGCGATTGGGAATACAATGCAACACTGGGTGCAGCCTATCTGGCCTACCTGACCGAAGAATTCGGACCGACCCCAGTGATGATTGCGGCTGGATATAACGCAGGCCCAAGTCGCCCGAAACGCTGGATGGACGAACGGGGTGATCCGCGGTTGTTGGAAATGGATATCGTGGACTGGATTGAACACATCCCGTTCCGTGAAACCCGCAACTACGTGATGCGCGTGACCGAAAGCATCCCAATCTACGAGGCGCGATTGTCGGGCGTCACAGGTTCCGTTCGTTTCACAGAGCTTTTGTTGGGGTCCAAGCCGCTGGTCCGCCCGTTGGCAAGGCCTGCGCCAAAGCCAAGCCTCGCATCGCAGGTGGTGCGCCCCGTTGCCCGACCTTAGGCTGCTTTCTTTGCGCGCCACAGCGTGAACAGGCCTGCGCTAACGACGATTGCCGCACCCAATGCCACATTCGGGCGCAATGTTTCGCCAAGCAAAAAGATGCCAATGGCGCTTGCAAAGACCAGTTGCAGGTAAGCGAATGGCTGGACAGCGCTGGCCTCAGCTACCTCATAAGTCTTGATAAGCAACCAATGCCCGCCCGCGCCAGTGACACATAGGACTGCCATCCATTGCCAGTCAGTTGCCGACATCGGCTCCCAATACCACACGCCCGCGATGGTCATGACGACAGCGCCCGACGTACCCGTCCAAAAGAATGATGTGGCGGTGGTATCTTTGCGCGCGGCATAGCGGGTCAGCAAACCGTAAAGTGCGAACATAAAGGCTGAGGCAAGCGGGACAACTGCGGCAGGTGCAAAAACAGCATAACCCGGCTGTAGGATAACGAGCACACCGACAAAACCGATCCCAATCGCAGTCCACCGGCGCCAGCCGACTTGTTCACCCAAAACCGGACCCGATAGGGCGGCAATCAACAACGGATAGCAGGCAAAAATCGCGTGGCTTTCCACCAGACCCAGCAGGACAAATGCGCTGACCATAATGCAGATTTCTAAGGCTAGCAGCGTGCCACGCGTGATCTGCAGGATCGGTTGTTTCGTAGCTGCGGCTGCCCGAATTGATCCCGACTGCCGCGTGGCAATGGTGATGACAAACGCCGCAAAGAACCAATAGCGGATCATCACAATCATCATGACGTTATAGTTGCCCGCCAAATGCCGTGAAATCCCGTCTTGGACCGCGAACACAAACGTCGTGGCAATCATCAGCAAGATGCCAAGGCGTTGATTATTTTGCATCGGGCATCCTTGCGCAGGTCATATGACGCTTGCGGCCATATCCGGTGACACGTGCGACCTCGAAGCCAGCGTCTTGCAAGCTGCGACGAATGTGGCCTGCAGCACTATAGGTGGCCGCTGTGCCACCCGCTTTCGTGTGCGCTCCAACTGCTGACAACAAAGCAGGTTCCCACAGTTGCGGGTTCTTGGCGGGCGAAAACCCATCCAGATACCATGCGTCTGCTTTGCTTTCCCAAGTCGGCAACGTCTGCCGTGCGTCGCCGGTGATGACGTTCAAAACAGGACCGTCATCAAGCTGGGTAGGGCCTTGGTCGGGATGCCAAATTGCCAAGAGTTTTTGCGTGTAAATCTCAAGCTGCGGAAAATGCGCCAGCGCTTGTCGCATGTCATCAGGCGCCATCGGGTAGGCTTCGAATGATGTGAAATGCAGATGTCCCGGACGCCCTGCGTTATCCCATGCAGCCCACGTCACCAAGAAATTCAAACCCGTGCCAAAGCCCAATTCAGCGATGTGAAAGTCACCATCAAATCGCGCAGGCAGGTCGTTGCCGCCAAGAAACACATGGCTTGTTTCAGCCAGACCATTGTCGAGGGAATAATAGGGGTCGTCAAAAGCGATCGCGATCGGCACGCCGTCTCGCCAATCGAGTTTTGCAGTCTGGTTTGTCATGGGTCTGTGCCTTAAGCCTGAACCATCTTTGGTCGGAAGGACGCGGAATGGCAACGATTGATGTCACGGTAATGGGTGCAGGCGTTTTTGGCCTGTCCGTGGCCTATGCCTGTGCAGTGCGCGGGGCGTCCGTGCGCGTGATCGACCCAAATGGCGTGGCGGCAGGGTCAAGCGGCGGATTGATCGGTGCTTTGGCCCCGCATGTCCCTGAAAACTGGAATGACAAAAAGGCGTTTCAGTTCGACAGCCTGATTATGGCTGACGCGTTCTGGCGTAAAGTCAGTGACCTTGCTGGCGCAAATGTGGGATATTTCCGCTCTGGCCGTTTGCAACCATTGGCGGATGATCGCGCTGTTGAATTGGCGCGTGCGCGTGCAGTGACGGCGCAAGAATTGTGGCAAGGCAAAGCACTGTGGGAGGTTGAGGTTGCTGGAGATTCTGCGTGGATGCCGCCTTCGCCATCCGGCCTCGTCATTCGCGATACTTTGTCAGGATTAATCCATCCGCGCCGCGCCACCCGCGCGCTTGCGGATGCGGTTGTGGCGCTTGGTGGCGAAGTGGTCCGTGAAGGTGCCGCAGTTGGCAAGATCGTCTGGGCCACTGGATGGGCCGGCATGCAAGAGATCGGGGGCAATGGGGTCAAAGGGCAGGCGGCACTGCTGCGATATGATGCAATCGGGAAGCCGCAGTTGTTCGCTAGCTCCCTACACATCATCCCGCATGGGGATGGAACGGTCGCCGTTGGTTCAACGTCAGAGCGCGAATTTGAAGCACCTTTTGAAACGGACGCGGCACTTGATGATGTGCTAGCGCGCGCGTATGCGGCCTTCCCGGTTCTTGAGGGTGCGCAGGTTGTTGAACGTTGGGCCGGTGTCCGCCCGCGCAGCAAAAGTCGTGCGCCGGTACTGGGGATGCATCCGACGCGCACAGGTGACTATATCGCGAACGGCGGCTTCAAGATCGGATTCGGTATGGCCCCGAAGGTGGGCGAAGTCATGGCTGACTTCATCTTGGACGGCCACGACACAATCCCCGAAGGGTTCCGCGCTTAGCGGTTCATGCGCTTCAGACTGTTGGCGCTGCGGCAAAGGGCAGATGCCCAGTTTTAATCCAGAATTTCGCGCCTTGCGCACCTGCGGTGATCTGCAATTGCGTATCTTGTGGCAAACGGAGCCATGACCCTTTGGTCAAGGCGTCGCCATTTTCGGTAGCGCTGCCCGAGATCATCAAAAGCTCAGCGCCGCCTTGGGGCGTTTCAATCAGAGTTTTGCCCTGTTCGAGCGTGACAAAGCGTACCGTTTCGCGTGCATCTGCATGCAAGATATTTACGCGTGCACCGCTATCATCAGCAACCAGATCAGCGTCCATTTCGGTGCGGAACTGATTGCGATCATCTGCGTCGAATTGCCAAAGCTTAACGAAGATCACGCAACCTTCAGCGGCTCCGGGAGTATGCGAAGTTGTGGGCGGGTTGCGGACATATGTTCCTGTTGGATAGTCGCCATGTTCATCCTGAAACACACCTTCGAGCACAATGAATTCCTCGCCGCCGGTGTGGGTGTGGGCGGAAAACTGGCTACCAGGCGCATAACGGACGATGGATGTGGCGCGCGCGACCTCGTCCCCGATCCGGTCAAGCATGCGTCTGTCCACACCTGCCATGGGCGATGCTTTCCACGCGATGTCATTGGAATGAACGATAACCCTTTGGGTGAAATCAGCGTTGAGTTCCATGTTTTATCCTTAAAGCGGTGCGATTGTGATGCCCGCGTTCGTGAGGTGGTCACGAATGCCGCGCGCCATTTCCACAGCACCGGGGGTGTCGCCATGCAGGCAGATAGTGTCGATCTGGCAAGGAATATGCGCGCCGCTTTCAGCGATGATTGCGCCTGCCTGAAGCATTTTCAAGATGCGGGGGGCTGCAATTTCTGCATCGTGCAGGACAGCGTTGGGCAAAGCCCGATCCACCAGCGTCGCATCGTCGTTATAGGCCCGGTCTGCGAAGATTTCTCCGGCCCAGTTGCACCCCAATTCGCGTACAACGTCTTCCATTGCGGTCGCGGCAAGAACCATGATCACAATATCTGGATTTACATCGAGAGCGGCCTGATAGCAGGCCCGCGCCAGCGCATGATCGACCGACGCCATGTTGGACAACGCGCCATGCAATTTCAAATGCCGCACTTTGCCGCCTGCGCGGGCAGCGACTGCTTGGGCTGCCCCAAGTTGATAGGCGACATCATTGGCAATCTCGTCATGCGGCAATGGCAGTTTGCGCCGCCCGAAACCTTTGAGATCGGCAAACCCCGGATGCGCGCCAATCCCGACGCCATTTTTGACAGCCAGCCGCATCGTTTCGTGCATCACATTCGGGTCGCCTGCGTGAAAACCACACGCCACATTGGCCGATGAGATGATGTCCAGAAGCGCTGCATCATCACCCATACGCCAAGGTCCAAAGCCTTCACCCATGTCCGCATTCAGATCAACTTTGCGCGTCATATCAAGACCCTTCCAGATCGTCGCCACGGGTTGCACCGCTGATCAATTGGTAGCGTAGCAAATCGGCAATGTCATGGGGATCACGCACCATCGGTTGGCACAACTGCTTGAGCTGACGCAGTTTGGCGGCTTGGGTTTGGGATGTCGCGTCGGCTTCTTGCAGTGTCAAAAACCGAAACTGAAGCGGTGTTCCAGGGGCGGCTTGTGCGATCTTGGGCAAGTCGGCCGGGATCACACTGCCGATGCGTGGGTAGCCACCAATCGTCTGACATTCGGCAAGCAGAACGTACGGCACGCCCGCACCCGTGATCTGAATATCACCTGGGACAATCAGATCAGAGACGTGGTTCAAGCCATCTTTGGCGCCAAATTCTGTGCCGGTATAATCCAGCCGCACACCTTGCCTGTTGCCACGCGGGCTGCGCTGAAACGTTGTGCTTGCAAAGGCGCTAAGTGCGTCTTGGTCAAAGAAATCCGTCTGTGGGCCGGGCATGATCCGTACAACGCCGCCGCTAAAGCGATCCTCGGTGCGCAATCTTTGTGGCGCGCGCATGCGGTCCGGATCGTCCCCTAAAGGAAGCGTATCACCTGCTTGCAAACGCTTGCCAATCCCTGCGGTTAGATGGGCAGCGCGGCTGTCCATGATCTTTGGGGTTGTGACCCCGCCCGCAAAGGCGATGTAGCCATAAACGCCCGCCTTGGCGGCACCCACGGTAAGTGTTGCCCCCGCGGGAAGAAATGATGTGGTATTGGGCATGATCCGCGCGCCATCGACATCGGCCTCCATCGCGGCACCTGTGAGGGCAAACCGCGTGCCTTCGTTCACCGAAAACCGCCCACCGAAGCCCATCATTTCGATGACGGCCTGTGCAGGCGAACTGCCCAAAAGTGCTGCGGCTTCAAGCAAAGCCAATGGGTCAGCGGCACCGCCTGTCGAAAGTCCCTGTGCCTTCCAGCCCGGGCGCCCAAGATCTTGGACCGTCAGGCCTAGACCTGCGCTGATGATGGAAAGTTCCGCCATTACCGCAAAACCTCGCAGGTAGCGCCACCATTGGTGTCAGTGTTGGCTTGGATATCGCGGAATTCACTGTCCGAGACGGCGCTGAATTGCACAGCATCCCCGGGTTCAAAGGCGAAAGGCTCAGGTGCTTCGGGCAGATAAACCCGAAAGGCAGTCTGTCCGATATGCCGCCAGCCTGTGGGCGCATCCGCGGCCCAGATGATCAATTGGCGCACAGCACAAATCAATGCGCCACGCGGCAAGCTGTCGGTCAAAGTGGATTGGCGGGGCACGTCCCACGCGGGGGGCAGCATGCCCAGATAAGGCTGGCCGGGGGCAAATCCGATGGCGATTACACGCACATTTGTGGCTTCGATTTCGGCGATGGCTTGCTCTGTCGAAAGACCCGCAAGGGTCGCTACTTCGTGTAGTTGAGGGGCATAGGCTGGCCCAAATGCGGTTGGTATCCGCCACAAGTGTTTGGGGCTATTGTCAGTTGCTTGCTCTGA
>CBDTVI010000046.1:0-13178 GCA_965364065.1 uncultured Yoonia sp.
CAGACGCGCCAGACTGGGCGGTGAGCGTCGCTTTTTTAAGATATTCAAGTGCCATGAGAAATCTGCCTTACTTTAAGAAAACTGGTGACGTTTCAGGATTAGAACCGGGAGCGTTGTGCAAAAGGCGACTGAAGCTACGTACAATTGCGATGCAAGTGCATTGAAATCCAGCATGACTAAACCCTCCCCTGTATCGATCTTGATTCGCCGTCAATGTAAGCCTTTACATTGCATCGATGCAAGCGCTTACATTGACCCAAGGTAAATTTGAATAGGTGCATCCTAATTAGGTGGGTTAAACAATGATCAAACCCAAAGCAGTAAGGCAAAAAATGACACAGCAGCATGCCATTCCGACGCTTCATGACGTGGCTGCACATGCGGGTGTGTCGACTGCGACCGTGTCGCGCTGCCTAAATTTCCCTGACAAAGTTACCCCTTCGACCCGTGAAAAGGTCCAAACGGCAATCGCTGCCTTAGGCTATTCGCCGAACTTTGGCGCAAAAGTCATGGCCGCAAGGCGCACCAAAACCATCGGTGCGATTATCCCCACGATGGACAACGCCATCTTTGCACGCGGCTTGCAGGCGTTTCAGGAAGAATTGCGGCTGCATGGCTACACGATGCTGGTCGCAAGCACATCCTACCAACCCGCCCTAGAAGAAGAACAAATCCGCGCTTTGGTCGCACGCGGCGCTGACGCGCTGTTGTTGATCGGGCATGCGCGTGCGCCTGAAATCTACCAATTTTTAGAGGCGCAAGGCGTGCCATCCTTGGTGACATGGGCCTATGATACCAACGCCCCACGCCCTTCGGTCGGATTTGATAACGCCGCGGCAATGAGGATGATGGCACAGGCTGTGTTGGCCAAAGGTCATAGCCGCCTTGCCTTGATCTCTGCCGGAACGGCCAGCAACGACCGCGCCAACGAACGCCTTTCTGGGATAAAATCTGCAATGCAAGCCAAGGGACTGGACCCTGCCACGCTAGACGTCGTTGAAACGACATACTCCATCGATAACGGGGCTGCGGCATTTGCGGAACTCATGGACCGGCCAACGCCGCCCACAGCAGTGTTTTGCGGCAATGACGTTTTGGCTGTGGGTGCGTTGCGGCAAGCACAGGAGATGCAAATCAGCGTGCCCAATGATGTCTCTATTGTTGGGTTCGATGACATTGAGCTGGCCCAAGTCGCCTATCCTCCACTCACGACCGTTCATGTCCCCCACCGCGAAATGGGGAAGCGCGCGGCGCAAATTCTGGTTCAGGCGCTGCAAGACGGTCAAAGCATGACCTCTTTGGCACTGGCAACAGACGTTGTGATCCGCGGCACATTGGGCCCCGCCCCTGCCCTTTGAATATTCCGACTACCGCTGCGCTGCGGCATAATATATGAACACGGCATGAAATTAATTGTAGGTCTAGGCAATCCGGGCGCGAAATACGCGCAGAACCGTCACAATATCGGCTTTATGGCCATGGACCGGATCGCTTCCGATCACGGGTTCAGCGGTTGGCGGGCTAAATTCCAAGGGCAAATGTGCGAAGGCCGAGTGGGATCAGAAAAGGTCACGCTGCTTAAGCCTGAGACGTTTATGAACCTGTCCGGCCAGTCCGTCGGTGAGGCGATGCGCTATCTAAAACTCGCGCCCGACGACATCATAGTCTTTCACGATGAAATCGATTTGGCCCCCGGCAAGACGCGTCTTAAAACAGGGGGTGGTCACGCGGGACACAACGGCCTGCGGTCAATTCACGGACATATCGGTCCCGACTATGACCGTGTGCGCATGGGCGTCGGCCACCCCGGCCACAAAGACGCTGTGCCAGGCTTTGTGCTGCGCGATTTTCCAAAGGCAGACGCGGAATGGCTGGATGACGAATTGCGCGGGATCAGCGACGGCATTGCCCATCTTGTTGCAGGAGACGGGCCAAAGTTCCTGAACGCTGTGGCCCTGCGGGTCGCACCGGCGCGGTCTTCGAAATCAATATCAAAACCAAAGCCTGCAGAACCTGCGCCAGCCCCTGAAGCTGACGACCGTTCAGCGATGCAAAAACTGGTAGACCGGTTCAGGTGACCCCTGACGCAATCAAAGATGCCTTTGCTTATCAATCGGTTGCCTGCGCCAACTTAGGTTCGCCCTTTATGGGAAAATTGATGCAGCTATGTGCTGATATGCCTTGGCCGGCAGGTCAAATCACTGACCGTATTTTCGGTTGGGAGGGCGATATCAGTCCCATTGGCCAATCCGTTCCATTGCGATTGGCTGGCGCATTGCATGCACTTCGCCTGCAGGGACATCCCGTCTTAAGCGCGGTCTACCCCCCGCACGTTGTACCTGACGCCGTCTTGTGGGATGCGATCAGCAGCACTTTGATCAGTGACGCCGCCCATATCGACACATGGTTGAACAGTGCGCCGCAAACCAATGAAGTGCGCCGCGCCGCCGTCCTTGTGGCAGTCGGTCATTTGCTAAGCGACAAGTTCGGCCTGCCGATCCGCACGTCAGAGCTAGGGGCAAGTGGCGGGCTGAACTTGCATTGGGACAGCTATGCGCTGCGGCTAGGGAACCAGCTTTTTGGCAACGCAGACCCAGCATTGACCCTGACACCAGATTGGTCCGGCCCAATCCCTCCGCACACCAGCATGACTGTCACGTCGCGTAGCGGTGTTGACCTGAACCCACTGGACCCCAGCGATCCAGATCACGCATTGCGCTTGCAGGCTTATCTTTGGCCGGACCAGCCAGAACGCCTCGCCTTGACGCGCGCAGCGATTGCGGCAGCCAAAACACCTGTAAAAAAAGGCGACGCGATTGACTGGCTCTCCGCACAGCTAACGCACCACCAAGGCCAATTGCATCTGATTTATAGCACAGTGGCATGGCAATATTTTCCGGCAGAAAAGCAAGCTTTGGGAACGAAACTGATTGAAACTGCAGGTGATACGGCCACTGGGGATACCCCTCTGGCTTGGTTTGGAATGGAAAACGATGGGGGCACGCACGGTGCTGCACTCACCCTGCGGCTTTGGCCCGGTGATCTAAGATTTGATTTAGGGCGCGCTGATTTCCACGGACGTTGGATTGAATGGCGCGGCTTTGCTTGACCCCCTGTGGCAGAAACCCATATCGTAGAGTGGCGCATGAAAGGCTTGAATAAATATGGAAAAAGACCCCTCATTTAACGTGCTCGGCGGCACATTGGCTACGTGTTCGATAGACCCAATGACCGGATTTTTCCGCAACGGGGCCTGCGATACCTGTGCCGCCGATCAAGGCAGCCACACTGTTTGTGCGGTGATGACCGATGAATTCTTGGCGTTTTCCAAATACGTCGGCAATGACCTTAGCACATCGCGCCCGGAATTTGGATTTGCGGGACTAAAGGCTGGCGACGGTTGGTGCCTTTGCGCAAGCCGCTTTTTGCAAGCCCATGAAGAAGGCTGTGCGCCACGGGTAAATCTACATGCCACGCATGTGCGCGCGTTAGAGATCGTGCCAATTGATGTGCTGCGCGGCCATGCCGTTACACTGGACAGCTAATTAAAAGGTCCGCCCAGACTTACATCTGGGCGTTTTACTTAGATGGTCATGTCAAAACCAAGGTGCTTTGCGACGGTGAAGATATCTTTGTCCCCGCGCCCGCACATGTTCATTACCAGCAGATGATCCTTGGGCAATTCCGGTGCAATCTTCATCACATGCGCCAGCGCATGAGATGGCTCAAGCGCAGGAATAATCCCCTCTAGGGAGCAAGAAAGCTGGAACGCCTCAAGTGCCTCTACATCGGTAATCGACACATATTGCGCACGACCAATGTCATGCAGCCAAGCATGTTCGGGTCCAATACCGGGATAATCAAGGCCCGCTGAAATGCTGAAGCCCTCCAAGATTTGGCCGACGTCATCTTGCAACAAATAGGTACGGTTGCCATGCAGCACGCCGGGGCGACCGCCGGTTAACGATGCGCAATGCTCCATCTTGGCATTCACGCCTTTGCCACCAGCCTCGACGCCAATGATATTCACGTCAGTATCGTCGAGGAATGGATAAAATAGGCCCATCGCGTTCGACCCACCACCGATGGCTGCGATCAGCGTGTCGGGCAAACGACCTTCTGCTGCGTGCATTTGTTCTTTCGTTTCCTTGCCGATGATGGCTTGGAAGTCGCGGACCATCGCAGGGTACGGATGCGGACCTGCGACCGTGCCGATGCAATAGAACGTATCGCGCACGTTGGTCACCCAGTCGCGCAACGCGTCGTTCATCGCGTCCTTCAACGTGCCACGGCCAGAGGTGACAGCGACGACCTCGGCCCCCAACAGACGCATACGGAAGACATTTGGCGCTTGGCGTTCAACGTCATGCGCACCCATATAGACAATGCACTTGAGGCCAAATTTCGCACAAACCGTTGCAGTTGCGACGCCATGCTGACCCGCACCAGTTTCCGCGATGATCCGCGTTTTACCCATACGGCGGGCCAAGATGATCTGGCCCAGCACGTTGTTGATCTTATGCGCGCCAGTGTGGTTCAGCTCGTCGCGCTTAAGGTAAATTTTCGCGCCACCTAAATGCTGCGTCAGGCGGTCCGCATAATAAAGCGGGCTGGGACGGCCAACATAGTGTGTCCACAGATCATGCATCTCTGCCCAAAACGCATCATCGGTTTTGGCATGCTCGTACTGCTCTTCCAATTCGAGGATTAGTGGCATTAGCGTTTCAGAAACAAAACGCCCCCCAAAATCACCGAAACGGCCCTTTTCATCGGGACCAGTCATGAAGCTGTTAAAAAGATCGTTGGCCATGGATCACCTACTTAATTTGCGCCCGCCAGAACTAGCGCCAAGTGCGGGAATGGTAAAGCCGCTTAGCTGCGGCGGACTGCCTCGCAAAACGCGGACATCAGCGCTGCGTCTTTGACACCGGGGGAGGCTTCGACACCTGACGAGACATCGACCTGGGTAGCACCTGTCAACGCAATCGCCTCGACCACATTTTCAGGTGTTAACCCACCTGCCAACATCCATGGCACCGGCCAGCGACGACCAGCGATCAATCGCCAGTCGAAGGCCAATCCGTTGCCACCAGGTAAATCTGCTGACTTTGGTGGCTTCGCATCGACCAAAATTTGATCGGCGACCTGCGCATAGGCATCGAGTGCCGCCAAATCGCTTTCATCAGCAACCCCCACGGCCTTCATCACAGGCAAACCATAACGGGCGCGGATCGCGGCCACGCGCGCTGGTGTCTCATGGCCATGAAGCTGCAAGATATCCAAGGGGACCGCCGCAGTGATTGCATCCAACAGCGCATCATCGGCGTCGACAACCAAAGCCACCTTGGCGACACCAATAGGCACGGCCTTTGCAACTAACGCCGCCTGAGCGATTGAGACATTTCGGGGGGATTTGGGGAAAAATACCAGCCCCACGTAAGACGCACCTGCATCCACGGCCGCCTGCATGGCTGCGACATCGCGCAATCCGCAGATCTTAACCCGCGCAGAAGTGGTCATCAGCCAGTCTTTTCCAGCAGCGCCAGCACATCATCGTCGCCTTGTGCGGTCGCAACGGCGCCGCGCAATTGCGCGACTTCGCGCTTAAGGGCTTCGACTTCGCGCGCTTTACCGCGTGCATCAGACCTAATGCGATGCTCGCGGACCCATTCCCACAAGAAGCCGATCACCAAACCAGCACCAACGCCGATGAAGATCACAACAAACAGTGGCAATTGAATATCAGGGGACAGCCCTAACATATCGGCCATTGCTTCTGGCATGGCACGCACGGTTACAAAATCGCGGTTGGCAAGGCCAACAAGGATCAAGCACAGGCCAACAATGGCCCAAAATGTATAACGAATAGTTTTCATAAGGACCTCTTATCGCAGATCATCGAGGCGGTGAACCGAAATTCACCAACCGTGTACTTACTGTAGAGATAGGCAATAGAGCGTCAGACACAAGGTGCCGCGTTCTTATCCGCCGTTCAAACGATCCCGCAACAGCTTGCCTGTCTTGAAAAACGGAACATGCTTTTCTTCAACATCAACTGCTTCGCCAGTGCGCGGATTGCGTCCGACCCTGCTGTCACGTTTTTTGACCGAGAATGCACCGAAGCCGCGCAATTCGACACGGTCGCCGCCTGCCATAGCTTCGATAATTTCTTCAAAAATGGTGTTTACGATTTTCTCAACGTCACGTTGATACAGGTGGGGGTTTTCGTCGGCGAGCTTTTGGATCAGTTCGGAACGGATCATAATTTGGCCTCCCAACCATTCATCATCAAACAGGTTTGTCCCTGCATTTCAAATGACTATAGGCATTTTGGGCCTGTGGTGGAATAGCACTGTTCCCCCGTTTTGCGTGATTTGATGCCGCAGATGGGGCAAAATTCAACCCAAAGCCACATAAACCCTCAAATACAGTACCAAAAGTTGCCGTGAAGCTCGTGTTGTTCAGGCACCGATTCGGGCGTCATCGGTGTCATTTCAGACGGAAACTGGCTTGCACCCGGCACACGTCCCTACCCCACAAAAAAGCCCCGCCGCAGTTTCCTGCAGCGGGGCAAATCGTTTCAAACAGTCGGGTTAGACTTATTCGTCGCCCTTCAGAGCCGCACCAAGGATATCACCCAAGGATGCGCCAGAATCAGACGAGCCATACTGCGCGACTGCTTCTTTCTCTTCTGCAATTTCGCGTGCTTTGATCGACAGACCCAACTTGCGGGTCTTGCTGTCGATGTTGGTCACACGAACGTCGACCTTGTCGCCAACGCCGAAACGCTCTGGGCGCTGCTCGGCACGGTCACGGGACAGATCAGAGCGACGGATGAAGGATTTTGCACCCTCATAGTCAACTTCGATGCCGCCATCTTCGATCTTAGTCACTTCAACAGTGATGACCGAACCGCGCTTTACGCCGCCAACAGCTTCTGCGAACGGATCACCGTCCAAAGCTTTGATGGAGAGCGAAATACGCTCTTTCTCGACGTCGACTTCTGCGACTTTCGCACGAACCATGTCGCCCTTGCGGAAATCACCGATGACGTCTTCGCCGCGGCCTTCCCATGTCAGGTCAGACAGGTGAACCATGCCGTCGATGTCGCCTTCGAGGCCAACAAACAGACCGAATTCGGTGATGTTTTTGACTTCGCCTTCGACTTCAGTGCCCTCTGGGAACTGCTCAGCAAAGACTTCCCATGGGTTACGCTGTGTCTGCTTAAGACCAAGCGAAACGCGACGCTTTGCAGAATCGATTTCCAGAACCATGACTTCAACTTCTTGCGAAGTAGAAACGATCTTGCCTGGGTGTACGTTCTTTTTAGTCCAAGACATCTCGGACACGTGAACGAGACCTTCAACGCCAGCTTCCAGCTCAACAAATGCGCCGTAGTCAGTGATGTTGGTCACGCGACCCTGATGCACTGAACCCAAAGAGAACTTGGCTTCGACTGCATCCCATGGATCGTCCTGCAGCTGCTTCATGCCGAGGCTGATACGGTGGGTTTCTTTGTTGATCTTGATGACCTGCACCTTGATCGTCTCGCCAATGGCAAGGATCTCGGATGGGTGATTCACACGGCGCCATGCCATGTCAGTCACGTGCAACAGACCGTCAACACCGCCCAAGTCAACGAACGCACCGTATTCGGTGATGTTCTTGACGACGCCGTCAACTTCCTGGCCTTCGGTCAGGTTGCCGATAACTTCGGCGCGCTGCTCAGCACGGGATTCTTCAAGGATCGCACGACGTGATACAACGATGTTGCCACGACGACGGTCCATTTTCAGGATTTGGAACGGCTGCTTAAGACCCATCAATGGGCCCGCGTCACGCACAGGGCGCACGTCAACCTGAGAACCTGGCAGGAACGCAACTGCGCCGCCGAGGTCGACAGTGAAGCCACCTTTTACGCGGCCAAAGATTGCGCCATCGACACGCTCTTCGTCAGCATATGCTTTTTCCAGACGATCCCACGCTTCTTCGCGGCGCGCCATCTCACGAGAGATAACAGCTTCACCGCGGGCGTTTTCGACCTGACGCAGGAACACTTCAACAGTGTCGCCAACAGCCAGTTCGGCTTCTTCACCTGGATTTGCGAATTCTTTAATATCAACGCGGCCTTCCATCTTATAGCCGACGTCGATGATAGCTTGGCCCGCTTCGATCGCGATAACCTTGCCTTTGACAACTGACCCCTCAGAGGGTGTGTCCATTTCGAAGCTTTCATTAAGGAGTGCTTCAAACTCTTCCATTGTATTAGCCATGTGGCGTCGTTTTCCTAACGTTTCGTTTTATACGGGCCGTGCGGTTGGGTCCGCCGGTCTTTGGGGTTTCAATTGGTCGCAAGCACCAAAGCGGAACATAAAACAACAGGGCCGGTGAGTTACCGACCCCGCTCAAGTCTCACGTCCGCGCCTGTCTCGACACTTCGACAGGGCGGCGTATAGGCCGAATTTACCAACAACGCAAGGGATTCGGGCGCAGTTTGATCAACGATCATCACTGAGCCATACAAGCCCGCCACTTGGCTTCAATCGGGACTGGTGGGCGCAGTTGGCCGACGCCGAAACAAGCGGCCATCGATCAAGAGCAGGCCTAGGAAAATCGCACCCATACCGGCAAAATGCAGTGCACCTAGTTCTTCTTGCAGCACAAAATATCCTATCAGGACAGCCGAAACCGGCGCGATAAACGTCACAGTCGACGTTTTCGTGGCACCTGCTCTTGGTAAAATACGGAATGCGACCAAGAATGAAGCCCCCGTCAAGATGCAGCCCAAAAATGCGATTGCAGCCCAAGTAACTGGCGATAGCGACGAAGGTAGTCCCTCGATGAGGGTCGCAAAGGGCAGCATCAACAACGCTGCAAAACTGAACGACCAAGCAAGCACAACTGTGACATTGATACTAAACAAGCGGCGCACATAATTCATCGCGATGGCATAGCTGACTGGTGCCAACATAATCAGCAATGTACCCCAAACCTGCGACGGTTCATCAGTTGTCAAAGCACGGGTAGTCAGCAAGGCAATGCCAACAAAACCAGCCAAAATACCAAGTGATTTCAGAAACGTTGCACGCTCTCCACCGGGCCAAAAATGAGAGACAATGACGACCATAACCGGCGTCAACGCATTGACGATACCAGCAACGCCACTTGCAACGTACTGCTGGCCAATAGGGTATACGGCGAACGGCAGCGCGAACATCATAGCACCCAAAAACGCAAATTGTGGGATCAGCCGACGTTCAACGCGCGGGCTGCACCCTGTCGCAAATAGCCAAGCCCAACAGAAAACCGCAGCCATCGTCACGCGGGCGAATGAAACGGTAAGCGGTCCCATCTCGCGCAAAAGAACTTCGTTGAAGAAGAACGATGTGCCCCAGCCGATGCCTAGGATGACTATGATGGTCCAATCTCTATCTGGCATGACGCCCCCCACGATTGCCGGAAATCGTAGGGAAGACAGTACAATCGCGCAAGCAGCGTTTGCCGCACTCAGGCGACTAACCTAAATCGTGCGAAGCGCGCCCTGCACCGCTTCAAAATACGCGCCCACTTGCGCGCCATCTACCAGCGCATGATGCACCTCTAGCGTCATCGCCATGTCCCAGCGTCCGTCACGCTCTACGAACTTGCCCCACGTAATGCGCGGGATACAGTCATCCGGTCCCGGCAATGCATTGTTAATCGATGAGTAATCCAGCCACGGCATGCAAGACAGATAGGCCAGGTCATCGCGTTCGCCGCTGTTGGCATCCAATGTGATGCCTGCTGCAACCGCATCAATCAGCACTATGGCTTGGCCTTCAAAGGCTGCGAAATCCGCAACGAACGGAACGTAGGCATAGCCGAAACTTCCCACATCGGTCGGCACGGTCATCGAAAGCGTGATCATATCATGCGCCACAACCTGATCTGCGCGAAAGCGCATGCAAAGCTCTGGGACGCGGTGCAGCCCTGCGCCAATCGCAAATAGACACCCGCGATAAGGCGACATGCCGTCCGCCTTGCGGGCCATCAAATGCGTCACGTCCAAGCGGGCTGTGGTCGCGTAATGCGGCTGCTGATAAGTTCGGAAAAAGTGAAACTGTGTGGCACGTGGCCAAGTTTCAAGATCAATGATCTGATGGGTCATGCGGGCAGTTGATCAAATATCTTGACCCTTTTCCAGCAGTTCTTCGATCAAGTCACGCTGCAAATCACCGCTATCACCTGCCCCGAACTGGCCCGCGCCACTGGTATAAAGCGCGCCGTAAGTTTTCGCGACATTCACAGTCTGCGCAATGCCAGAGATCAGCTGATCACGCTCCAACTCGCGAAACGGATGCAGGAACACACCCCAAAGACGTCCTTGCGCGATGGCATAGCGGGCATCAAGTGCGCTATCAAAATTAGCCTGCATAACACGCTGCAGCTCCTCAGGTGTCATCGACGTGGCCGACCGGATCGGCACCATCGCGCGCATTCTGTTGGCCCGCACGTCTGTCACAATCAAAACCGGAATATCATCAATCGTCAAAGAAAACGCCGCGTCTGAAACCGTTGCTTGAGGGTCCAGCGCTTGGACGATTTGCGCCATACGGCCAAGGGTCATATGCGGCTCTGCCTCTTGAGCTGGCAGCGTTGCAGGCCATAGGACAGTGATCAGTGCGAGTATGCGGTACATCAGAAGTCTCCCTTTCATGACAGACTATCTTTTGATCCAGACACACCCAAAGCAAGCTTTGGTGAAGAACTGCAATATCAGCGGCGTGCAGCCTCAATGATCGCGAACGCTTGCGCGACGGCGTCATCAATCGTCAAATCCGATGTGTCCAACAACACAGCATCGTCTGCCGGCAGCAAAGGGGCAGTCGCGCGGTTACGATCACGCGCGTCGCGTTCTTTGACGTCCGCCAAAACGGTTTCATAGGCGATATCCATGCCCTTTGCGGTCAATTCTTGAAACCGGCGCATCGCACGGCAATCCGCACTGGCCGTGACGAATAATTTGGCATCCGCTTGTGGGCAAATCACCGTCCCGATATCGCGGCCATCCAGAACGGCCCCGCCTTCACGCATCGAAAAACTCTGCTGAAACGCCACGAGAGCCGCACGCACCTGCGGGATCACGGCCACTTCGCTCGCCGCTTGCGCTACGTCAGGCGTCCGTAGATCGGTGCCTTCCAAGTCGATGGGATCAAGCGCTTCAGCGGCAGCAATCGCAGCTTCACCAGCCAAAACCTTTGCACCAACGGCACGGTAAAGCAGACCTGTATCAAGATGTGCAAAGCCAAAGTGAGCCGCAACAGCCTTTGAGATCGTCCCCTTGCCTGCAGCGGCTGGGCCGTCGATGGCCACGGTAAAGGTCATTTTGCAGCGCGCACCACTTGCGCCCCCAAATCACCCATCAGGGCCTCAAAAATAGGAAAAGACGTAGCAATCGGGCTGCCGTCATCAAGGCTCATGGGTTTCTGCGTCGCCATGCCCATGACCATAAAGGCCATCGCGATGCGGTGATCTAGTTGGCTGGCGACGGTCACACCGCCAGGGACATTGCCGAGACCAAGTCCGGTGACCTTCCACCAATCGGGGCCTTCATCAACAGTCACACCCGCTGCGCGCAGACCTTTGGCCATCGCATCAATGCGGTCACTTTCTTTGACACGCAGTTCTTTGACGCCCTGCATATCAGTGACGCCTTGCGCAAACGCAGCCACAACCGAAAGCACTGGATATTCATCAATCATGCTGGCCGCACGCGCAGGCGGCACTGCAATACCGCGCAGGTTTGGCGAATACTTGGCACGCAAGTCAGCGACAGGTTCGCCACCTTCTTCGCGCAGGTTCTCATAAACCAGATCGGCGCCCATTTCCTGCAAGGTAGTAAACAAGCCAGCACGGGTCGGGTTCAAACCGATATTGGGAACCAACACATCAGAGCCGGGCACGATGATCGCGGCACATACTGGAAACGCCGCCGAAGACGGATCACGTGGCACAACGATCGTTTGCGGCTGCAGTTCTGGCTGTCCATCCAGCGTGATCTCGCGGCCCTCTTCAGTTTCAACGACAGTCAAAGTCGCGCCAAAGCCCTGCAACATCCGCTCTGTATGGTCACGGGTCGCTTCTTTTTCGATCACAACAGTCTGGCCAGGCGCATTCAGACCCGCCAGCAACACGGCTGATTTCACCTGCGCTGACGGCACAGGCACGACATATCGCACAGGCACTGGATCAGCTGCACCCACAAGGGTCATCGGCAAACGGCCGCCATTGCGGCCCACGGCCTGCGTGCCAAAAAGTGCAAGCGGATCCGTCACGCGCCCCATCGGGCGACCATTCAAAGACGCATCGCCCGTGAAAGTCACCGTGATCGGACAAGTCGCCATCGCGCCCATAATCAGTCGAACGCCCGTTCCAGAGTTTCCACAATCAATCACATTTTCAGGCTCGGCAAAACCGCCAACGCCAACGCCAGACACGGTCCATTTACCGCCGCCGTGGTTGGTTACGGTCGCACCAAATGCCTGCATGGCTTTTGCTGTATCAAGAACGTCTTCACCCTCAAGCAACCCTGTGATGTGGGTTTCCCCAACAGCCATCGCACCAAGGATCAGTGACCGATGCGAGATCGATTTGTCACCCGGCACATTGGCCTCACCCGCAAGTGGGCCGCAAGGGCGGGATGTCATTGGGATCGGAGTGCCGTGGCCAGACATAGAGTATTCCTTATCGCTCTGGTCGGGTGATACCGCAGCGTCCGCACGGGGTCCATCGCCCGACCATCATCTTGCCTAAAAAACTCCCCCCGGAGGGTCCAACCCTCACAAACGGCGAAACGTCAGATAATGTGGGGTACGGCCTTCGCGCAAGGCCTTCTGCTCGTAGCGGGTAGAGGTCCAATCAGACCACGGGTCACGCCAATCAGATGGACCTTCGGCCAGCCATTCAAATCCTTGCTTTGGGACCTGCTCAAGGGTTTGGCGCACATAGTCAGGTATATCTGTAGCCACACGAAGTTCTGCACCTGGCTTCATCACACGGTGCAATGGCGCAAGATGCTCTGGCGTTACAAACCGGCGGCGATGGTGGCGTTTTTTCGGCCACGGATCAGGATAATTCAGGAATACTTTGGAGAGTGTCGCGTCAGGCAGCACATCGAAAAGATCGCGCACATCACCGGG
>CBDTVI010000047.1:0-13068 GCA_965364065.1 uncultured Yoonia sp.
TTTTGCGCTGCATTACAGCATATCAAACCGAACCAATGCAGGGTTTCTTGATGATCTTGCAAACGTCCCCTGGGCTTCAAACGTTCATTTGCATATCTCGCAAGATGGTACACGCGCGGACCTTTCCGCGATCACCAAATACGCGGACGGCGCGCAAATCTACACCTGCGGGCCCGACGCATATATGTTTGCCGTCATGGACGCGGCAGCCACCAATGGCTTTCCCGAACACGCTCGCCATCTTGAGTACTTCGCAGTGCCAGAGCAGCCAGAGTTTCAGAATTACCCATTTACTCTCTCACTCAACGATGGTCGCCAGATCGCCGTGGGTGAAGACCAGTCAGCATCAGACGCATTGATCGCAGCGGGCGTGCATGTGGATGTGAAATGCGCGGATGGGCTGTGCGGTGTTTGCAAATGCGGGGTCGTATCAGGCGATGTTGAACACCGCGACTTTGTTCTTTCCAAACGCCAGCAAGAGGGAGCGATGATCCTGTGCCAAAGCCGCGCCGCAAAAGCGGGTGCGACCCTTCAAATTGACCTTTAAGTCCACTCTGTTTGTTCGGTTCCCGGCAGCGCATAGCGGGCACGCAACGGTTTATCATAGCCAAGATCGACACTATCGCAAAACGCGATGATCCACGCATCGTCCATCGTCAAGAACTCTAGAATAGATGCTTGAAACGCGGGATCGGTGGCGCGGTCTCGCATCTCATCTGTGCTGCCACCCGTGGCCCCCAGAAAGATCGGGCAAAGTTCGTCGTTGCCTGCCAACCATGCCAAGGCCTGAAGGGCAATAATCTCGGCTTCTTGCTGCTGCACGGGCAATCCTCATTGTGTTAGAAACTGTTTATTAACCAATACCGCAGAAAATGCATCCCAGGAATTGAGGGTCTCCCTCAGAAAGGATGTTGTTCATGCCTGCGCGAATATTGATCTTGGATGCGGTCGCGACCAACCGGATCGTGCTGAAGGTGAAAATGCAGGCCGCACAGTTCGCGGTTGACGTTTGCTCAAACCGCGCCGAAGCCGAAAGCGCTATGGCCAAAAACCGGCCTGATCTGATTTTGCTGAACCTGACCTGCCCCAACGAGGATATCCACGGGTTTTGCAAAGATTTGCGCAGTGCGGTCAATACGGCCGCCGTCGCAATCATTGCCTTGGGGACGCCCGACACGGCCAAAGCACGTTTCGCTGCCCTTGATGCGGGCGCGGATGATGTGATGCCGCGACCCATTAACGACACGCTTTTGTTGGCGCGCATTCGCAATTTATTGCGCGTTCGCAGCGCGGGACAAGAACTGGTCTTGCGTGACAGCACCAGCCGTGCGCTTGGATTTGAAGAGGCGCGCCGCAGCTTTGAGACACCCGCCAACGTCGCCTTCGTCACACCAATACCGGACATTCATGCCGAAATGATCGACGCATTATCCCAAAGCTTTGGCAAACCCGTCAGCGTGACCACCCCCGATGCTACACTTGCCGCAAAGTCGCTGTCACATCCCCCGGACCTGTTGATCATCGATGCCACAGCGGTGCCGCACAACGAACGCGCTTTGTTTGGCCTTGTATCTGACCTGCGCTCGCGTGCAGGAACGCGCCTGTCGGGGCAGTTGATCATCACACCCGCAGACGAGCCAGAGGTCACCGCGCTATTCTTGGATTTAGGGGCTGATGATGCGGTATCCGCCGATGTTTCACCGGCAGAAATTGGTTTGCGTGCCAAAGGATTGATCGCCCGAAAACAACAAACAGATGCACTGCGCGCCACGGTGCGCAGTGGATTGCATGCCGCTATAACGGACCCTTTGACTGGTCTTTATAACCGCCGCTATTTAGAACCCCATTTGGCGCGCATGGCCGAACATGCGGCGGAATCTGGGCGCGGATTTGCCGTCATGATGCTGGATATCGACCACTTCAAGGCGGTCAATGACGCTTACGGACATGCGGCGGGCGACAAGGTTTTGATGCAAACCGCCGAAAGATTGCGTGAAAACCTGCGCGCAATTGATCTGGTCGCGCGCGTCGGTGGAGAAGAGTTTTTCATCGCGATGCCCCGCACTTCGGTTAGGCAGGCTAAACTAGCCGCCGACAGGTTGCGGCGCACGATCCACAACTCACTGTTTGATGTAGGCGAACCACATGCGTCTATCCATGTCACCATCTCAGTCGGGGTAGCCGTCAGCGATCAAAACGGGCTTGATGTATTTCCGTTAAAAAAACTGTGCGATTGCGCCGACAAAGCGCTTTATGTGGCCAAGTCTGCGGGACGCAATCAGGTCGCGATGGGAAAATCAGCCGCCTGAAGGTCGCCGTGAACGCGGGCGCGCCTTTGACAATTCTTGCTGCAACTGATCCGCAAATTCTTGGCGTCGCGCGGATGACATCTGTGCAATTGTGTCCAGTAACGCGTCTTGCGCTTTGCTTTGCACATTGGACATTTGCGCGTTTTGTGCGTCAAGGAACCCGCGCAATGCTTCGGGTACGAATGGTTCTGCCTTAAGCGCATCAACCATGCCGTTCACACGCCCGCGCAAATCAACATCACGCAAGACACGGTCCTGACGCAGGCTGCGGCCCACGTCGCGGCGTTCTTGCGGGGAAAGTGCGCGTGCAATCGGGCCGATGCCAAGATCAAAGCTGCGCGGAGGCCCATCTCCAAAACGGCCTGAGGCCATTGACCCGACAACCATCCCGGCCACCGCCAAATTTAGCGCCAAAGAGCATACCAAGATGACCTTCCAAAGGCGGCTAGGTCGGGCAGCTATCTTATCTCGTTCAGCCATCTGCCAAAACCCCTGTCTCAAACGCAAACCCTGTTGTGAACAAATCAACGCTCACTTCGTCGCCCATCATGGACGCGGTTAAATCCTGCATTGAACTGGGCGGGGCAACCCCGATCCAGATACCTGCAACGGTCGCTGCAGCCAGTCCACTTACTGCAGGCCAACCACCCAATGCATCCATTGCCCGCGCCCATAGTCCGCTGGCTACAGCCGCTTGTTTTGGCTGCATCGCAGCCCGCACATTGTCCGCATCTGCCAACACGCGCGCCATCAAAGCATCGCTTGGCTGCACGTCTGCTGCACGCGCTTGCGCGAATAGATCGTCAAGCATGTCATCATTCGGGTTGGTCATCGTCATACCCCAGTTCTGCCTTTCGCCCTGCCATAAGGTCGGCAAGAGCGCGTTTTCCGCGTGCTGTAAGACTTTCCACGGACCGCACGCTGATGTCCATGATTTGCGCAATATCGGGGTTGGATAACCCCTCGAGGTGTCGCAGCGACACCGCTTGCGCCTGTCTATCCGGTAGCTGCGCCAAAGCATCCGATAGCGCCGTCATCCGTGCCCGCGTTTGCATTTGTTCGGGGACACTTGGCGCGTCGTCCAAGGGTTCAGCCACTTGATCCAGCGACACTGCCCCCCGCCGCTTGCGCAGCCTGTCCGTGCAAAGATTTGCTGTCACGCGGTACAACCAAGTGCTGACTTGTGCCTCATTTTGCCGCCAGTCAGGAGCCACCTTCCATAGGCGCATCATCGCATCTTGGGCGACGTCTTCTGCCTCTGAAGGGTTACCCAGCATACGCGTGGCCTGCGCCAAAACCCGTGGCAACAGGCGCACAGTCAAATACCGCGCTGCCTGCCCGTCGCCATTGGCGAAAGCAATCAACAGCGCTTCGTCTGGGGCACCCGAAAACGGGTCTTGCGATTGGGTCATCTGTGTTTGTGCTAGCCCGATTGGTGTTCGCTGGCAATCGGCTGGGGGCCACATGCCCCCAGCCTTCCGATACTTTAGCCACGATTCCGCTTGCCACCGCCACGTTCGCCGTGACGTTCCTTGGCTGTGTCGAACTCTTCTTGTGACAAGACACCGTCACCGTCTGCATCGACACGTTCAAACATCCGTTCTGCACGGTCACCACCACCGCGGCGGGGCATCTCGTCCATCTGCAAGACGCCGTCACCGTTGTCGTCGTGGCGTTCGATCATCTTTGCTGCACGTTCGCTCGCACGCGCACCTGCCGTTGCAATCAGTTCTTCCTCAGAGAGCGCGCCGTCTTCGTTTGCATCAACGCCGGCAAAGCGCGCTTCACCTTGGGCTTGCATTTCTTCCAGCGACACCGACCCATCACTGTTCAAATCAAGCGTCGCGAAATCTGGACGCTCGCGGTGGTCTTCTGCTTGTGCTGCACCTGCGGCCAAAACCACACCTGAAAGAAGGGCTGCCATCAAAATCTTGCTTTTCATTGTCTTTCCTTTGTTTCTAGTTGCACCGCTGTTTGCGCCGCTTACCCTTCTCAAACGCAGGCCGCGCAAGTCTCCGTCGCAACAATCTGAAAAAAATGCGCAGAACGGCTAAAACACAATTTCGCAGCCCCCCTTTTAAACCCGCATCCGTTGGTCCATGTGATAAGCACATGCCGGAGAGACCTGATGTCAGACGCACACTTCCCAACAGATGACCGCCCCACGAAATCTGCCGTGATGCGCGGTCTGCGCCAACGCTGCCCAAACTGCGGTGAAGGGCACCTTTTTACGCGCTATTTGAAGGTCGCGGACAATTGCCCATCTTGCGACGAAGAGCTGTTTCATCACCGCGCTGATGACGGCCCCGCCTATCTTACAATTTTGGTGGTCGGTCACATTCTGGGGTTTGTGATCCACTTTATGTGGGTCTATTTAAGGCCAGAACCTTGGGTCATGGCCTCTACCCTGACAGTAGCCGCGGTTGCGCTGTCGCTCTATCTTTTGCCCCGGATGAAGGGCATGGTTGTGGGCATCCAATGGGCGCGCCGTATGCACGGGTTCGGCCACAACAGCTAACATCCGTAAAAGGGCCAGCATGGATAAGACCGCCATACGCGACGCCGCGACCATCATTGTTTTGCGCGACACGCAGACAGCACCAGCTGTATTGATGGGCCAGCGCGGCGCGACTGCGGCATTTATGCCTGGTAAATTCGTGTTTCCCGGTGGTGCCGTTGATCCAAATGATGCGCAGGTTCCAACAACGGCGGTTCGCGGTTTGGATGACACAAGGTTAGCGCTTGAAAGCAGCCTGCCACCCGTCGCACTCGCCGCCGCCGCGATCCGCGAATTGTGGGAAGAAACAGGGCAAATTCTGGGACATACGCAGCTTTGGAACGACCCGCCGCAAGGTTGGCGCGGTTTTGCGCAGGCCGGCTATGTTCCGCATGCCGCTGCCCTGCAGTTCTTTTTCCGCGCGGTGACACCTGCAGGCAACCCCCGACGATTTGATGCGCGGTTCTTTTTGGCGGATGCGGACGATTTGCAGACAGATCTAGATGATTTCACAAAGGCCGAAGACGAGCTTTCACATCTGCAATGGGTGCCTTTGGCAGATGCGCGACGCTTTGATCTGCCCTTTATCACGCAAGTCGTGCTGGCCGAATTAGGAAGTCACATCAAACGCGGCGGCCCACCAGCAAGCGTGCCGTTCTTTCGCAACGATGACGAGGCGCATTTGGTCACCCGCCTTGATGGTCGGCCTTTGCTTTAAAGCAGCAAGACCAGCATCACGATGCTAAACGTGAGCAGCAGCAAGCCCTGCCATTCTCGTTTGCCTATCTTCTCGCCAAAGACAAAGGCACCGATAATCAGCGAAAACAGCAACTCTATCTGGCCCACTGCATTGACGTAAGCCGCGTTTTGCAGCGTGAAGGCAGTGAACCAGCAGATCGACCCGATCATGCTTGTGATACCGACCAACCCTGCGACCCGCCAAGAGGCGATGACGCGCCCGATCTCTCCGCGTTCGCGCCATGCCAGCCAAAGCGCCATCGCAACAGTTTGAAACGCTGTCACAATCGCCAAGGTGACAATGGCGCGGTAAAACACGTCACCGTCCCCCAAAGACAGCGACGCGCCGCGATAGCCATTTCCTGAAATGCCAAACAGCACACCGGCCCCAAGGCCCAATGCTGTAGCACGGTTGAACACCCGTCTGTGCCAAGGGCCGACCCCACCTGGCGGGTCAGATAAAAGCAAAACACCCGCAAGTCCGATCAGCATCGCCACGATTGTGAGCGTCGTGAATGTGTCGCCAAGGATCAGGAACCCGAAAAACGCGCTCAGCAACACTTCGGTCTTTTTAAAGGTGATCCCGACGGCGAAATTGCGGTGGCTGAACAAAGCAACCACGCACATTGTTGCAAGGATTTGGGATGTGCCACCTGCCAGCGCATATGGCCAAAAGGCGGGTGGCAGATCCGGCAATCCTTGCCCGGTGCTGGTCGCATAAGTGATCGCGATCACTGCCACCAATGGCGACGAATAGATAAACCGCGCGAAAGTCGCCCCTGCCGTGGACAGGGCCATACCTTTCAGCCGCTTTTGCAGCATAAACCGAAAAGTCTGCGCAATGGCCGCGCCAATTGTGATCGGGATCCAGATTTCCATCCGCCCCCTATGACCGCAATTCTTTAACGCCGCCAGAGCGGGTGCGCGACGGGGTCTTTGGGGGTCAGAAAATAACGGCGAAGGACTTGGCTATAGGAAGCATAAAAGTAACCGCCATTGCGGCGCAGATAGTGATCTTTGCGCGACCGATAAAGCGCGGGCAGTTGATACCATGCAACGCGCGGATGCATATGATGCACTACATGCAGGTTGTTGTTGAGAAACAAAAAGCCAAAAACCCCACCGCGTTCGACGATCACACTACGGCCGCTCGCCCGCTCATTGGCTTGGTGTTCCAAGAATGTGCGCAATTTCAGGATCGACATGCCCAGATAGGCCGCAATCAGATACGCCCAAAACGGCATTGGTGCGGCGACAACTACAACCCCAACGGCAACCACCGCCGGAATATGCAAGAGCCACGCTTGCCAAATGGTTTTGTCGCGGATGCGCCATTCGGAGATCAAAAAACTGACGGTACCGATCGCGGGGCCAACAATCAGCCGACCCGCAATCGTATTATTGAACACTAAGATAAATTGCACCACGCGCGGCAATTGCAGCCAGGTATCACTTGCAAGGAAATTGCTTTCGGGATCGTCAAAGGGGTCAGTAATCACCTCGTCATGGTGATGCGCCAAATGGGTCGCTTTGAAACGTGCGTAGGGAACGGTCAGCATAAGCGGCGGCCAGATCAAAAGATCATTGCACCATTGCACACGAAATGGATGCCCGTGGATAACTTCGTGCTGTAAGGAAGCGTGCAGCGCGATCAAGACCCCACAAAAGACGATCCCAACGGGCAGTGGAAAGACCCACAATGCAGCAACCCAACCTGTATAACATGCCACTATCAAAAAAAGCGTCGGCCATTCGAAACCCGCGCGGGCCGTAAATTTGTTTTTTCCCATAGGTTTACCTTATGAGATCACCGCGGCGTGAACCATTTAGACAGTAGTTCACAAAATGCTTAATTTGTGGAATTATACACATATGGTGATAAGAATCGACAAACGACAGCGCGCTCAACTTTTCCGCGACCGCTTGCAAATCGCAATGACATTGGCAGAAATGACGCAAAGCGCATTGTCTCGGCAAGCAGGCGTCGATCGCTCTACGCTTTCACAGCTGCTGAAAGATCAAGGCGCGCGCCTGCCGAATGCGCAGTTGGTTGCCGAATGTGCGGCGGCCTTGGGCGTGAGTGCTGATTGGCTATTGGGCCTGTCTGACAGACCAGAGCAAGCCGCCGACTTAGCAGCAACTGCAAATTCAATGCCGCAAGCACCGCGTGCAATGATCGATGATCACATCTTTGCATGGCACCAAGAAGCAAAGGGATATAAAATCCGTCACGTGCCTGCGGGCCTGCCGGATATGCTCAAAACCGCCGAAATGTTGCATTGGGAATACGCCCCCTCGATTGGCAAAACAATTGATCAGGCTGTTGGCGCAAGCACGGACCGTCTAAATTGGATGCGCAATGCGGGATCCGATTACGAGATCGCGATACCCATTACAGAGCTTGATACATTTGCGGCTGGCACCGGATACTACGCGGGACTTTCAGCAGATATTCGTCGCGCACAATTGGCCCGTTTTCGCGACTTGCACGCGCAACTTTATCCGGCCTTACGTCTTCATTTGTTCGATCGACGGTTGCTATATTCCGCGCCCGTTACTGTCTTTGGCCCACTGTTGGCAGTCATCTACATCGGACGGAACTACCTCGTTTTTCGCGACTCCGAGAGGATTGCAGCGATCACTATTCACTTCGACCACCTTGTGCGGCAAGCAAGTATCGGCCAGCGCGAACTGACCGATTTCTTCGACGCGCTGATCGCCAAGACGGTTTAGTTGCGCACGCCAACTGCGTTGCCTGCGCCAATCGGCTTTGGCAAGGCTTCGTGGGCTTTTGCCACAGTGGCAAGTATCGCAGCTAGGGCGGGCGCCGGATCAGACGCGCGGCGGGTCGCGAGACTGACGTGGATCATCATATGCTCTCCGGTTGCCAGTTCACGGTCGCCTTCAAACATGCGGTGGAACAAATGCATCTTTTTGCCCGTACCGGCCAGAACTTGCGTTTCCACACGGATCACAGCCCCAGCACGCACTTCGTCCAGATGGCGGATATGCGTTTCGGCGGTAAAATAGCTGCCACCAGTGGCAATGTATTCCGCATCGCATCCGATCAGTAACATCAGGCGGTCGGTAGCGTCGCCAAAGGCCTGCAGATAACGCGCCTCGTTCATGTGGCCGTTATAATCGGTCCAATCCAGCGGGATCGCGCGAGCCACAGTGATCAGCGGTTGGCTTAGATCATCGGGCAACTTGACCTCACCCTCGACACGTTTGTCTTGCGCATTCAGCAACGCGCCAGCACCCCAGTTTTGCGCCTTAAGGCCGCGTAGAATACTGACCAAGTTGTCATCACGCGCGCGCTCTAGTTCTCGGATCGTGTATTTTCCCGATTGCGCATCAGACTGATCAGCGACCTTGTCGATCAACTCGTCCGTCAATTCCGGTACGTCCATAAGCTTGGTCCATGGCCATTCCAGACACGGCCCGAACTGTTCGATAAAGTGGCGCATTCCCGCTTCGCCGCCCGCAATGCGGTAGGTTTCAAACAGACCCATCTGCGCCCAGCGCAAGCCAAAGCCGTAGCGGATCGCATCGTCAATTTCTTCGGTGGTCGCGATCCCGTCTTTGATCAACCACAGCGCTTCGCGCCAAACGGCCTCTAGGAAACGGTCCGCGATATGTGCGTCAATTTCGGCGCGCACATGCAGCGGGTGCATCCCGATGCCTGTTAGAATGTCTTTGGCTTTTTGCACAATCGCAGGGGCGGTTTGCGCACTTGGCACCAGTTCGATCAACGGCAACAAATAGACCGGATTAAACGGATGCGTCACGACGATCTGTTCAGGACGGGTGGCACAACCTTGCAGTTCGGACGGTTTAAATCCGCTGGTCGATGATCCGATAACCGCGTCATGCGGGCAATGTTCTTGCAAGGATTGATAGACTTTGCGCTTGAGCTCTAACCGCTCTGGCACGCTTTCCTGGACCCAATCCACACCAGCGACTGCAGATGACATCGTGTCATGAAACGTCAGCGCGCCCTCGGGCGGCAAAGCCACATCAGACAGGCCCGGCAAAGACCGCCGAGCGTTGTCCAAGACTTCCGCGATCTTGCGTTCGGCCTCTGGATCGGGGTCGAAAACCCGCACGTCCCAGCCCATCAAAAGGAACCGTGCAGCCCAACCGCCGCCGATAACACCACCGCCGATGATCGCTGCTGATTGTATCGTCATGTCGTTAACCTGCGGGCTTGTCATCGGGGTGATTGAATTCGTCGGCAGGCACAGGTTCGCCGCGCACACTTGGATCGCATGCGACCATTGCCGTGTTGCTATCGCGAATAATCAGACCGCCGCGCGCGCGGCACTGCTCAAACGTCATGCGATTGCCAATCACCATAAGCTCGCGCATGCCACCACCCGAAGGTGCGTTCATCGCACCGGTACCTTCGCAGGCAGCAAGGGCAAGAATGCCCACCAAAATAAATCGCTTCATTGCGTCATCTCCTCTAGACGGCTGAGGTCGTAGCCGTTGAATGCCAATACATCGCGTGCCGCAGCCAAGCGGTCGGCGCGAATGTCGGGTGTGCGGTTTAAAATCCAGCCTGAACGGCCATTGGGCGCACCGACAACAGCGGTGCGGTAATCTTCATCGGTCCAAAGCACCCAGTAGTCGGCGGCGACAAATGGAACAGAGGCGAAACGGACCTTGAGCCGTGCCGGCCCCACAATTTCCGCGGTGCCGTTAATGCGGGATTTTTCATTGCCGTCTGCATCACGACAAATATTGAGAACTGACAAAAGCCCGTCATCGCGCACCCCGTATTCAGCGGTTACGCCAACGCAGCCAGCCTCGAATGGTACCGGAAAGCGGGCCACTTCGTACCAAACGCCTGTATACCGCTCGGGTTCGAACACTGCCTTTGAGGATATCGGCACATCAGTATCGCGGTAGACCTCTAGGACACCACAGCCTGACAGCAGGAATGCGAAGACAAAAAGTGCCCTCATTTGGACACTGGTTCCTGTTTGGTCAGCCCCAGTTTGGCACGCACTTCTGCGGGCCCAATGACCTTTGCACCAAGGTTTTCAACTATATCCGCTGCGCGTTCGACAAGTTGCGCATTGGTCGCAAAGACCCCGCGATCCAGCATCAAGTTGTCCTCAAGCCCGACACGCACGTTTCCGCCCGCAAGAACAGAAGCCGCCACATAAGGCATCTGACTGCGTCCCAGACCAAAGGCCGAAAACGTCCAATCATCGGGTACATTATTCACCATCGCCATAAAGGTATTCAGATCATCAGGGGCGCCCCAAGGCACACCCATACAAAGTTGTACAAGCGCAGGACTGTCCAAAACACCGTCTTTGACCAACTGTTTGGCATACCAAAGATGTCCGGTGTCGAAGGCTTCGATCTCGGGTTTTACGCCAAGTGCTGTCATCATGCGCCCCATCGCCACCAGCATACCCGGCGTGTTGGTCATCACATAATCGGCTTCGGCGAAATTCATCGTTCCGCAGTCAAGCGTGCAAATCTCTGGCAGGCATGCGGCGACATGCGCCACACGTTCGGTCGCACCCACCATGTCGGTGCCTGCCTTTGTCGGAAACGGGTTTTCAGTGCCACCAAAAATGATGTCACCACCCATGCCAGCCGTTAGGTTCAGGACCACATCGACGTCTGCATCGCGAATACGGTCGGTTACTTCGCGGTACAGCGCCAAATCACGCGAGGGCGTTCCAGTTTCAGGATCACGAACGTGGCAATGCACAACGGCGGCACCCGCTTTCGCCGCATCAATCGCACTCTCGGCGATCTGCTGTGGCGAACGGGGGACATGGGGACTGCGGTCTTGGGTCGATCCCGACCCTGTTACGGCACATGTTATGAACACTTCACGATTCATCTGCAGCGGCATCGCTGTCTCCCCTTTTCGCAAGCACTAAATTCAGGTGACACTTGCTCAAATTCATCCACCGCACAAGTCGTGATTAGTAGGGCATAGGGTGTAATCTGTGGACCGCGTCGATCTCTGCGATGATGTCACCAGACAAAACAACATCTTTGCCCGCGAGGATTTGCGTCAACTGATTGGACGTGGTTGCCCCAAATATGGCCGACACAGCGAATGGCCGTGTGCGTTGCCAAGCCATTGCCATATGCACCGGATCAAGACCGTGCTTGGCTGCAAGATCCAAATACGCTTGCACCGCAGGCCAAAGCCGGTCCGTCACACGTCCACCTAAATTCTTGTTGATTGACAAGCGGCTACCATCCGGCACAGCACCGTTTTGGTATTTGCCCGTCAGCAACCCACACGCCAGCGGCGAAAATGACAGCAGCGTCACGTCTTCGTTCACCGCCATTTCGGCCATGTCGGTGTCGTACAAACGGCAAAGCAACGAATATTCGTTCTGCACCGACGCCATGCGCGGCAACCCTGCCGCCTGCGCCTGATCAATCCATTTGGTCATACCCCACGCGCTTTCGTTGGACATGCCGATGCTGCGAATTTTGCCCTCTTTGACCAACTCGCCCAGCGCTTCAAGCACTTCCAGCATGTGATCCATCGACTGTTGGCGGTCCTGCCCTGAGGGATCAAAAGTCCAGTTTTGACGGAACATATACGACCCACGCATAGGCCAGTGCATTTGATAGAGGTCGATCACATCAGTCTTGAGACGCTTCAGCGATGTCTCGACGGCTTCGCGCATAACAGACCCATCATAGCCACGCCCTTCGCGCACCCACCCTGGGTTATCGCCGGATACTTTGGTCGCCACCACAATGTCGTCGCGCCGTCCCGTTTTGGCGATCCAATTGCCGATCACTTCCTCGGACAGGCCAACGGTTTCAGCGCTGATCGGGTTGACCGGATACATCTCGGCGGTGTCGATAAAATTGATGCCCGCATCAAGCGCCATATCAATTTGGGTATGTGCATCGGCTTGGGGCGTTTGGTTGCCAAATGTCATCGAGCCAAGACACCATTCGCTAACCATAATGTCGGTGCGACCAAGGGGGAGTAATTTCATGCGAGCTGCCTCAATTCTAAGATTAGCGGCAGACATTAATGCGCGCCTGCCTAAGGGCAAGGTGCAAAGACGACAGCTTGGGTCGATTATGGTCTAGCAAAGCGTCTGCCACAGGCGCATATCTTTCAAATGCGGATGATTATCTCTTTTGCGGCCCTGTTTATGTCAGTGGCATTGCTACAACTTTCATCTGGGGGCGTTGGCCCTTTGGACGCGCTGACAGGGTTAGAGCTGGGATTTTCGCAATCAGCCGTTGGTTTTCTTGGGTCGGCGCATTTCTTGGGCTTTTTTATTGGCTGCTGGTGGGCCCCGCGCCTGATGGGCAGTGTCGGTCACAGCCGGGCGTTCGCGACGTTCACCGCGATGGGCGCGATTGGATTGGCCGCGCATGTTATCGTCGAAGACCCGTTGTTCTGGGCGTTCTTTCGTATCGGATCAGGGATTTGCGTGGCGGGTTGCTACACGGTCGTCGAAGCATGGTTGCAGGCCAAAGTCACCAATGAAACCCGTGGTCGCGCCATGGCGACCT
>CBDTVI010000048.1:0-13023 GCA_965364065.1 uncultured Yoonia sp.
GTGATGCATTCGCAACAGATCATCTTGCTCGCGCTGCGGCTAAGATGGCGATTGATCGCAAATGGGACATGAAGATCGACGAACCTGCGCGCCAGTTCTTCTACCTGCCATTGATGCATGCGGAAAACCTGTGTGACCAAGACCGTGCGGTGCGTTTGATTCACTCTAGGATGCCTGTTTCGGGTGTCGACAACCAAGATCACGCCTGCGCGCATCGCGCCGTTATTCGTGATTTCGGGCGCTTTCCCTACCGCAATGCTGCATTGGGCCGTAAAACCACGGCGTCTGAACAGGTATTTTTGGACGCGGGTGGTTACGGTTCGGCAATTCGTGCGCAGCAGACGGCTTCTAAATAAGCCCATTGCGTCAATCGGGTAGCTGATATGACCTAAGGTCACTAGAGATCACCCAAAAAGTAGTTTAGTGTTCAACTATATTTTGAACTGGAGGGGCTACGTATGGCTGCGCAAAACTTTGACTTGATTGTAATTGGTGCTGGACCGGGCGGCTATGTGGCCGCGATCCGTGCCTCGCAGCTTGGAATGAAGGTCGCCATCGTCGAGCGTGAAAACCTTGGTGGAATTTGTCTCAATTGGGGCTGTATTCCGACCAAAGCGATGCTGCGATCCTCTGAAGTGTTCCACCTCATGCAGCGCGCCAAAGAGTTTGGCCTGTCAGCCACGGGCATCGATTATGATCTGGGCGCAGTCGTTAAACGCAGCCGCGGCGTTGCAGGTCAGCTTTCAGGTGGCATTGGCCATCTGATGAAAAAGAACAAAGTCAAAGTATTCATGGGCAACGCCACGATCCCAGCCAAAGGCAAGGTGTCGGTTAAAGGCGATAAGGGCACGGACGAGCTAACAGCAAAGAACATCGTTCTGGCGACCGGCGCACGCGCACGCGAATTGCCCGGCCTTGAGGCTGATGGCGATCTGGTTTGGACGTATCGCCATGCGCTTGAGCCAAAGAAAATGCCAAAGAAACTGTTGGTTATCGGCTCCGGTGCGATTGGGATCGAATTTGCGAGCTTCTACAATACGCTAGGTGCTGACACGACCGTCGTCGAAGTTATGGACCGTGTTCTGCCCGTCGAAGACGCTGAAATCTCGGCATTTGCGAAAAAGCAGTTCGTTAAGCAAGGCATGAAGATCATGGAGAAATCTATGGTTAAGCAGTTGGACCGCGGCAAAGGCAAAGTCACAGCGCATATTGAAACCGGTGGCAAAACTGAAAAGATGGAATTTGATACCGTCATTTCCGCTGTCGGTATTGTGGGCAACGTCGAAGGTCTGGGTCTTGAGGAACTGGGCGTTAAGATCGATCGCACCCATGTTGTCACCGATGAATTCTGCCGCACTGGCGTCGAAGGCCTTTATGCAATCGGCGATATCGCTGGCGCACCTTGGCTTGCGCACAAAGCGAGCCATGAAGGTGTGATGGTTGCCGACCTGATTGCTGGCAAGCACGCCCATCCGGTCAAGCCGGAAACGATTGCGGGCTGCACATATTGCCATCCTCAGGTTGCATCGGTCGGATACACTGAAGCCAAAGCAAAAGAGCTTGGCTATGAAATCAAAGTGGGCCGGTTCCCCTTTATCGGCAACGGCAAAGCTATTGCGTTGGGCGAAGCCGAAGGCATGATCAAAACGATCTTTGACGCCAAAACAGGCGAGCTTTTGGGCGCACATATGATTGGCGCAGAAGTCACCGAGCTGATCCAAGGCTACGTGATCGGCCGCCAGCTAGAGACCACCGAAGAAGACCTGATGAACACAGTCTTCCCGCATCCGACACTGTCAGAAATGATGCATGAAAGCGTACTCGACGCCTACGACCGCGTCATCCACATGTAGTCGAGCGATATCGCGACATGAAAAGGGCCCGCCTTGCTAAGAGGCGGGCCCTTTGCATTTTCGCCTTTGCATGAATTTATTTCCCAATGTTCCGTTAATGTTCTATGAACCCTGTGGACCATAGCCCTGCGTGGCTTATGTATCTGCTGCGGACGCAAAGGATTGTCACATGGCTGAGCTGAAAAACATCGAAGTACGCGGTGCGCGCGAACACAACCTCAAGAACATTGATGTTGATATACCGCGCGATCAGCTGGTCGTGATTACTGGCCTGTCGGGTTCGGGCAAGTCATCCCTGGCCTTTGATACGATCTATGCCGAAGGGCAGCGGCGCTATGTCGAATCGCTGTCGGCCTATGCGCGGCAGTTCCTTGATATGATGGAAAAGCCGGACGTGGATCACATCTCTGGCCTGTCCCCCGCGATTTCGATTGAACAAAAGACGACGTCCAAGAACCCGCGTTCAACAGTCGGCACCATCACCGAAATTTATGACTATCTGCGTCTGCTGTTCGCCCGCGCTGGCACGCCCTACAGCCCTACAACCGGTCTGCCAATTGAAGCACAGCAAGTGCAAGACATGGTTGATCGTGTCATGGCGCTGGAAGAGGGAACGCGCGGTTATCTGCTAGCCCCCATCGTGCGTGACCGGAAAGGCGAATACCGCAAAGAATTCTTGGAACTGCGCAAGCAGGGTTTTCAACGTGTCAAAGTGGACGGCGAATTCTATGAATTGGACGAGCCGCCAACGCTTGATAAGAAATTCCGCCATGACATTGATGTCGTTGTAGACCGGATTGTTGTGCGTGAAGGTTTGGAAACGCGACTTGCGGATAGCTTTCGCACAGCGCTTGATTTGGCGGATGGCATCACAGTTCTGGAAACCGCGCCGGCTGAAGGCGACCCAGAGCGCCTCACATTCTCAGAGAATTTCGCCTGTCCCGTATCCGGCTTCACGATCCCTGAAATCGAACCGCGCTTATTCTCGTTCAACGCGCCTTTCGGGGCTTGCCCGTCCTGTGATGGTTTGGGGGTGGAATTGTTCTTTGACGAACAATTGGTCGTGCCTGATGTGACGTTAAAGATTGCCGATGGGGCACTGGCACCTTGGCGAAAAGGCAAAAGCCCGTATTTTCTTCAAACGATCGAAGCGATTGCAAAGCATTACGACTTTAACAAAAATGCCCGCTGGAAAGATCTGGACCCTAAGGTGCAAGAGGTGTTTTTGCGCGGCTCCGGCAAGGAAGAGATCAAGTTTCGCTATGATGAAGGCGGCCGTGTTTATCAGGTAGAACGCGCCTTTGAGGGCGTGATCCCAAACATGGAACGCCGCTACCGCGAGACTGACAGCAATTGGATTCGTGAAGAGTTCGAGAATTTTCAAAACAACCGCCACTGCGCAACCTGCAATGGTTTCCGGCTGCGCGAAGAGGCCTTGGCGGTAAGAATCGGTGACCAGCATGTCGGTCAAGTTGTCCAAATGTCGATTAAAGAAGCGTATGATTGGTGCAACGAGGTCCCCAAAGTACTGAGCAAGCAAAAGAACGAAATTGCGTCTGCAATCCTAAAGGAAATCCGCGAACGGGTTGGGTTCTTGAACAATGTGGGCTTGGAATATCTGACGTTGTCGCGCAATTCAGGCACGCTTTCGGGTGGCGAAAGCCAGCGGATCAGGCTTGCCAGTCAAATCGGTTCGGGCTTGCAAGGCGTGCTTTATGTACTGGACGAGCCGTCTATTGGTTTGCATCAGCGCGATAACGACCGCCTGCTGACGACGCTAAAAAACCTGCGAGATCAGGGAAATACGGTGATTGTGGTTGAACACGACGAAGAAGCGATACGCGAAGCTGACTATGTATTCGACATCGGCCCAGGGGCAGGTGTGCATGGCGGACAAGTCGTGGCCAAAGGTACCCCGCAAGAGATTATGGACAACAAGGCTTCGATTACCGGCCAGTATTTGACCGGTGCGCGCCAAATCGAAGTGCCCGCGAGACGTCGCAAGGGCAAAGGCAAAAAGCTGACGGTCGTTAAGGCGACGGGCAACAATCTGCAGAATGTCACTGTAGATTTCCCACTGGGACAGTTTGTGTGTGTGACGGGTGTGTCTGGGGGCGGCAAATCTACGCTGACGATCGAGACATTGTTCAAGAACGCGTCGATGAAATTGAACGGTGCGCGCCAAACGCCGGGTCCGTGCGAGACGATCAAAGGGTTCGAGCATCTGGACAAGGTGATCGACATTGATCAGCGCCCAATTGGACGCACGCCGCGTTCAAACCCTGCGACCTATACTGGTGCGTTTACGCCGATCCGCGATTGGTTTGCGGGTATGCCTGAATCCAAAGCGCGCGGGTATAAGCCGGGTCGCTTTAGTTTTAACGTCAAAGGTGGGCGCTGCGAGGCCTGTAAGGGTGACGGCGTCATCAAGATCGAAATGCACTTTTTGCCGGACGTCTATGTGACCTGCGAAACGTGCAAAGGCGCGCGGTATAATCGCGAAACGCTTGAGATTAAGTTCAAGGGAAAATCCATCGCGGACGTGCTGGATATGACTGTTGAAGACGCGCAGGGGTTCTTTACTGCTGTGCCGTCGATCCGTGAAAAGATGGACGCGCTGATGCGTGTTGGACTTGGGTATATCAAAGTGGGCCAACAGGCGACGACCCTGTCAGGCGGTGAGGCGCAGCGCGTGAAACTGTCGAAAGAATTGGCGCGGCGCTCTACAGGTCGCACGCTTTATATTCTGGACGAACCAACAACGGGTTTGCATTTCGAAGATGTGCGTAAGCTATTGGAAGTGTTGCATGAACTGGTGGATCAAGGGAACTCTGTCATTGTGATCGAGCACAACTTGGACGTCGTAAAAACCGCTGATCATGTCATCGATATCGGACCAGAAGGCGGCGACGGTGGGGGGCGTATCGTGGCCACTGGTACACCTGAAGACGTCGCCGACGTCGTGGAAAGCCATACCGGGCGTTACCTCAAACAGATGCTGGCCGCACATAAGGTCGCAGCAGAGTAAGCCAACAAAATTTTGGGATACTGACGATGCCTGCGGCAAGCTTATGAATGAGCATGGCAGCAGCTTAGGCAAGGTGGAACTAGCCTTAAAAGCAACAGGCCCACCACGATGGATGGGCCTGTCTGGATCGATTATTCCATCACTGGGATAGAGAATTCGCCGCCTTCTTTGATACCCGAAGGCCAGCGCGATGTGATGGTCTTTGTCCGAGTATAGAACTTGAAAGCATCGGGTCCGTGCTGGTTCAAGTCACCAAACATGGACTTTTTCCAACCACCAAATGTGTGATAGGCCAGCGGCACTGGGATTGGCACGTTGATGCCGACCATGCCGATGTTGATGCGGGCTGCAAAGTCGCGTGCCGTATCGCCATCGCGGGTGTAGATCGCGGTGCCGTTGCCATATTCATGGTCCATGGCCAACGCGAGCGCTTCTTCATAGTCTTTTGCGCGGATCGTGGACAGGACTGGGCCAAAGATCTCGTACTTATAGATATCCATATCTTTTGTGACGTTGTCGAACAGGTGTGGACCCACGAAAAAGCCGTCTTCGTAGCCTTGCAAGTTGAAGTTACGCCCGTCGACGACCAGCTTTGCGCCTTGATCGATGCCTGTTTGCACAAGGCGCTCGATGTTGGCTTTGGCCGCAGCGGTCACAACAGGGCCGTAGTCCACGTCATTGCCGGATGTGTATGGGCCAACCTTGAGTGCTTCGACTTTCGGGATCAGCTTTTCCAGTAGACGATCTGCAGTGTCGTCGCCGACTGCGACCGCAACAGAAATCGCCATGCAGCGTTCACCAGCAGCACCGTAACCTGCACCAACAAGCGCGTCTGCGGCCTGATCCATATCCGCGTCGGGCATGATAATCATGTGGTTCTTGGCGCCGCCAAAGCACTGCACGCGCTTACCTTGCGCACAGCCTGTGCCGTAGATGTATTCGGCAATCGCTGTTGAGCCAACAAAGCCAACTGACTGGATTGTCTCATCATAAAGGATCGCATCGACGGCTTCTTTGTCGCCGTTGACGACCTGCAGGATACCCTTTGGCAGGCCTGCTTCTTCCATCAGTTCGGCCAGCATCAGCGGAACAGATGGATCGCGCTCGGATGGTTTGAGAATGAATGCGTTGCCACAAGCGATCGCTGGCGCAAACATCCACATCGGGATCATCGCTGGAAAGTTGAAAGGCGTGATGCCAGCAGTGACACCAAGTGCCTGCTTCATCGAATACATATCAATGCCCGGGCCTGCGCTGTCGGTGAAGTCACCCTTGAGAAGCTCTGGCGCGCCGATGCAATACTCGGCAACCTCAAGCCCACGGATCACGTCGCCTTTGGCGTCCGGTATGGTTTTGCCATGCTCACGGCTCAGCGCTTCTGCCAGCTTTTCCATGTCGCGGTTCAGCAAGCCAACAAAGGCCATCATGACGCGCGCGCGGCGCTGTGGGTTCACTGCGGCCCATGCGGGCTGGGCTTTGGCTGCGATTGCAACGGCTTGCGCCATCTCTTCGGCATTGGCCAAAGGGACCCTTGCTTGAACTTCACCGGTTGCTGGATTGAAGACATCAGCAAAGCGGCCTGATGTGCCTTTGACGTGCGCGCCGCCAATGTAGTGGGTCAGTTCTTGCATAGTATCCTCCAAGGAATTCAATTGACGCCACTATAGGCTTGCATTTTTCGGTGTAAAAGGACGAATATACCAAAATCATTTTGCAAAAATGCAGGTATTCGATGAAGAACTGGGATGATGTCCGTGTGTTCCTTGCGGTTGCGCGTACTGACGGACTGACGGGGGCTGCGCGGCAGCTCAAGATGGACCCATCGACTGTTGGCAGGCGCATCGCGCGGCTAGAGCGTGAATTGGGTGCCGCCCTTTTTGTAAAATCCCCACTTGGGTATGCGCTGACCGATTTGGGCGAGCGGATGCGCGACAAGGCCGCCGAGGCCGAACATCACCTTGTGCGGGCCATCGACGAAGGGCAGGGCGCGTCTGAAGGGCTGACCGGACAGATCAGGATTGGTGCACCTGATGGGGCCGCCAATTTTTTGCTGCCGCAAGTCTGTGCCGCGATCCAGGCCGAAAACCCCGATCTTGAAGTGCAGATACTGGCCTTGCCACGGGTCGTGAATTTATCACGTCGTGAGGCGGATATGGCGATTGCTGTTAGCCCACCTGCTGCGGGGCGACTGACGGTGCAAAAAATATCAGACTATCAATTGCACCTTGCGATGCGGGCGGATGCAGAACCGCTTACCTCTGTTGCACAGCTGAAATCTCGCCGGATCGTCGGTTATATCTCTGATATGATCTTTGACAAAGAACTGGATTATTTGGGCGAAGCAGGTGTGGCGGGGGTGCAATTGGCCTCAAATTCAGTGGCTGTGCAAATGCAGATGATCCGGCAAGCGGGCGTGGGTATCGTCCATGATTTCGCGCTGCCCTTTGCGCCTGAGCTGCGGCAAGTCTTGGTGAATGAGGTCGCTTTGACCCGCGCATTTTATCTGGTGCGCCATACGTCGGATCGCCATTCCGACCGGCTTTCGCGGTTCGCCACGGCCCTGCGCAAGGGGATGCAAGACGAAGTTGTGCGTTTAGAACACATCGCACGCTTGACAGCAGAGCCTATGATTTGAGACGCTAGCCACATGGAGCCAATGCAAGGAGCCCTGACATGATCGTTTCGCAAATTCTGAAGTCCAAGCCTGACGTGGGTGTGATCTCTGTGACGCCCTCATCCTCGGTGGCCGATGCCGCCAAGCTTTTGAGCCAACACCGTATCGGTACGGTTGTCGTGTCCAAGGATGGCGCGTCACTGGATGGTATTTTGTCAGAGCGTGACATTGTCCGCGAGCTAGGCAAGCGCGGGACAGGGTGCCTGACTGATCCAGTGAGTGCTTTGATGACATCCAACTTGGTCACATGCAGCCCAACGAATTCCGCGCTAGAAGTGCTTGAAATGATGACCGAAGGCCGCTTTCGCCATTTGCCCGTTATGGATAACGGCAAGATGGTTGGCCTCATTTCAATCGGGGATGCAGTCAAAGGACGTTTGTCGCAACTGGCGATGGAAAAAGAATCCCTTGAAGGCATGATTATGGGCCACTAGGCCCAGCCTTGCATTTCGATGCGCAATCATGTTGCGTGTCCCAAACAAAGCTAAGACGAGGGCCGCCATGCGCGTAGGACTTTACCCCGGTACGTTTGATCCGGTGACGCACGGGCATATCGACATTATTCGTCGTGCATGTTCGCTGGTGGACCGTCTTGTCATTGGCGTTGCGGTCAACCGCGACAAAGGCCCGTTGTTTACGCTTGAAGAACGCGTGGCCATGATTGAGACCGAAGTCAGCCCAATGGTCCAAGCGACTGGCTGCGAGGTCATCGTCCATCCCTTTGACAATCTGTTGACCCATTGTGCCAAGGACGTGGGTGCTACGATTATCATTCGCGGACTGCGGGCCGTGGCCGATTTTGAATATGAATATCAAATGGTTGGCATGAACCGTGCGTTAGACGACTCGATTGAAACCGTGTTTTTGATGGCAGAGGCGCAGCATCAGGCGATTGCTTCAAAACTGGTCAAGGAAATCGCGCGCTTGGGCGGCGACGTGTCGAAATTTGTCACTCCAGCCGTAAAAGCCGCGCTGCTGGACCGGTTTAGCGATTGAAGTGGCTGCTGATGCTGGGCGGAACATATCTGGCATATGCAATCGCGATGGTGCTTATTCATCCGCAATTACTTTATCCTTTTGGGGCTGACCCTTTTCAGAATAGTGATTTTCGCCAAGACGTTGTTTCTGATCGCAATGTGGCGATGGCCACAGCACAGGGTGATGCGCCGCTTGCCGTTCTATTTTTCATGGGAAATGGCGGCGCGCTTACGTATTTCACAAACACACTTGATGCCCATCAAGACGCGGGTCGCACGATTGCCGCGATGGAATATCCGGGCGGCGGCGGGATCGCGGGCAAACCGTCAGAGGCAGGCCTGAAAGCGGATGCGCTGGCTGCCTATGATTGGCTCGCATCGCAGCATGACGGTCCGATTGCGGTGCATGGGTATTCAATGGGCACTGGGCTCGCGATCCATGTGGGTGCATCGCGGCCAGTGGCAGCGATCATGCTTGATGCACCGTACATGCGGATGTGCGAGTTGATGACAACGGCGTCTTGGCTGCCTGCCTGCTATATGCTTGGCGTGCAAAAGTGGAATTCCGCTGCTGACGTGTCACTTTTGACATCCCCGATATTGATCCAACATGGCACTGCAGATCAACTGATCGCGATATCGAACGGACAGCGTATGGCGGCACACATGCGAGATGCTGGGTTGGATGTGACATTTCATGCAGTTGAGGGTGCTACCCACAATAACCTTGCTGGACAACGTGGGTACGGCGCACGGATTGACGCGTTCCTATCGCAATCTGAGATCCAATAGAGCCGCGCCAAGTGCCGATTTTGGTGATTAGCCGTAGACTGCTTTGCCAGCAATAATGCCAGCGTCTTCGCGGAACATCCCAAGATCAATAGCGGTTTCTTGCGGCATGTTTGCCAGTTCGTGCTTGAGGCGGCTATAGGCCACGCGCTTTTCAAAGGCGGTGCGGACTGTGTTGAATACGGACATTTGCGTGCTCCTTTTAAGTCATCGCTTTTGTTGGTCTTAAACTACCATTTAGTGATGCTGCAGCGCAGCGCAATGCACAGTTAGCGCTACCAGATATGCGTGTGCTGCATGGCGAAGTTTGCAGACTGCACAATAAAAAAGCCGACCTAAAAGGGCCGGCTTTTTCAAAATCAGATGGATGGGGGTTGGCTTAGATCAATTTGCCCATCGCCACGGCTGTGTCAGCCATCCGGTTCGAAAAGCCCCATTCGTTGTCATACCACGTCAAAATCCGCACCATGTTGCCATCAAGAACCTTAGTTTGGTCCAAGTGGAAGATCGAAGAATGCGGATCGTGGTTAAAGTCAGAACTGACCAACGGCAAATCGGTGTAAGCCAGAACGCCCTTCAAGGGACCGTCAGCCGCTGCGATGATGGCGTTGTTCACCTCTTCTACAGTTGTGTTTCTTGAGGATTCAAACGTGAGGTCAACGACCGAGACATTGGGCGTTGGGACGCGAATGGCAACACCATCCAACTTGCCGTTCAATTCGGGCAAAACCAATCCAACTGCTTTGGCAGCACCGGTTGAGGTTGGGATCATCGACAAAGCCGCCGCGCGGGCGCGGTATAGGTCTTTGTGCATTGTATCCAATGTTGGCTGGTCGCCAGTATAGCTGTGGATCGTTGTCATAAAGCCTTTGGTGATGCCGATGGCATCGTTCAGAACTTTGGCCACAGGGGACAGGCAATTGGTTGTGCAAGACGCGTTGGAAACGACGAGGTCGTCACTGGTGAGTGTATCGTGGTTCACACCATAAACGATGGTCTTGTCTGCGTCCTTGCCGGGCGCCGAGATCAGCACGCGGCTGGCGCCATTATCAAGATGCGCCTGGCACGCTTCTTTTGACGTAAATATGCCTGTGCATTCCAGAACCACGTCCACATGGGCCCAAGGCAGATCAGCAGGGTTGCGGATAGCGGTCACATCAATTGGGCCACGGCCCACGTCGATTGTGGTTTCTGTGGTCGTCACAGTCGCTGGAAAGCGACCATGGACGCTGTCGAACCGCAGAAGGTGCGCGTTCGTTTCCACGGGGCCGAGATCGTTGATGGCGACGACTTCGATATCGGTGCGTCCACTTTCGACAATGGCGCGCAAGATGTTGCGGCCAATGCGGCCAAATCCGTTGATAGCTACTTTGACAGCCATTGGTATTCTCCTGAAATGGTCGATGTTGGCGCTAACATTGCGATTTATACGCAAAGGTCAACCTTTGATCACTCTATCGCCAGAAGGCGAGCCATTCAATCAGTTCAAGCAGCTTGCGCAGCAGGAATACTGTGTTTGCCCAGTCATATTGGAAATAATCGAACGCCAGCAATGCCGCGATGATCAATGCCAGCCAAAGTGCGATGATATTTGTCATGGCACCATCCTGTAGCGGGATGATTGAAAAATGGCAAAGAAGTTAGTTCAGGCGCCCCATTGTCGCCGCCACATCTGCCATGCGCGCTGAAAAGCCCCATTCGTTGTCATACCATGCAAGGACACGCACGGTTCGGCCGCCGACGACCTTGGTTTGGTCTGGCGCGAAGATGCAGCTTTCGGTGGTGTGGTTGAAGTCGATGCTGACTTTTGCTTCTGCGTCGTAGGACATGACCATGCCCATGTAACCGCCAGCAGCTTCGGCGACGATGGCGTTTACGTCTGCGACAGTCACTGATTTGCCCGCCTCAAACGTCAGATCAACCGCACTCACGTTCGGGGTAGGGACCCGCATCGCGGTGCCATCCAGTTTGCCTGCGAGTTCCGGCAGCACTTCGCCCAATGCTTTGGCGGCACCGGTTGAGGTCGGGATCATCGCCATGGCCGCCGCACGGGCACGGTAAAGGTCATTATGGCGACGGTCTAGCGTTGGCTGGTCGCCTGTGTAGCTATGGATCGTAGTCATGATCCCACGCTCGATCCCGATTGCGTCATTCAGTACCTTCGCAAGTGGCGCGAGGCAGTTTGTCGTGCAGGATCCGTTGGACACCAGACGCTCTGTCGCGATTAGATCGCGGTGGTTCACACCGTAGACAACCGTGCGGTCGACGTTCGTGGCAGGGGCCGAAATCAGGACCTTCTTTGCGCCCCGATCAAGGTGCACGGCAGACTGCACGCCGTCGTTGAATTTACCTGTGCATTCCAGCACAACGTCGACACCATCCCAATCAAGTTCAGTCGGGTCGTAGGTCGACATCACTTCAATTGGACCGCGGCCCAGATCAAGGGTGTTTCCGCTGACACTGATCGGGCTGCCAAAGCGTCCGTGAATACTGTCGTATTTCAGCAGATGCGCGTTCGTTTCAATCGGGCCAGTGGCGTTGATTTTGACGACTTGCACGTCATTGCGTGCCGCTTCGGTGATATGCGCCAATGTGCAACGCCCGATCCGGCCAAAGCCGTTGATCCCGATTGTGACTGTCATTGGTGAAATTCCTGCGCGTCAGTTCAATTGCGGCTTGTATACGGGGGTGCACCCTGTGTGGGAACTCAAAAAGTGTTCTGCATCAATATGTTAACGATAACATAAGCCGTTAGCGTTAACGAAATCAGGTGCGGCCGCAGGTGTTACCGCAAACACTTTGATTGGTGATCGAATCGACATGGCAAGCATCAGGCAATAGTCGGCAAAGAGCGGCTATTCGAAGCGCGCGCGCAATTGCGGCAAAGTGAACGTTTGCGGGATGAACCCTGCGTCGGCGGGGTCATTTTCAGGATCTGATGTGATGCAAAGCGCGCGGCAAAGCTGGCGTGCGATCTGGGCCTCATTGTCGATCAACCAAACACGCCCACCCGGAGTGCTGACGTAGCCATCTAGACCAGCGTCAAAATCGCCTTCCACATCGTCGATTGACGGAACTTCATTATCGTATTTGTCGGAAAATCCACCGTGGGTATGAAACGATGCAAGCGTGTTTTCGTCTGGGTCCGGCAGGTCGCAGTAATCTTCACCGCCTTGGGTGACAGGTGTTGCTGCCAATCCGCCATCGCTTGTCTGGTAGATATAGCCGCAGTATTCGCGGCTTTCGTCAATCGATGTGGGTTGCAGTCCATCGAGGATGCTTTTGGCAAATGCATCGATGTCGCTGGTTTCGGCGATCGTTGGTGCGCCTGTGCCCACGACAGTTGCGTCTTTGGTGCAGCTGACCAAAACCGCAAGTCCGATAATGGCCACTGCGCTGCCAATTTTTACATATGTCATTGCAGTGGCCACTTTCGTTTACTTCAGCAAAGATTTCACTTTGTCAGCGGTGTCTTTTGCTGTGATGCCGAACTTTTCGAATAGCTCTTCTGCAGGTGCAGATGCACCAAATCCGTGCATCCCGATAAAGCCCGCTTTTTCGCGCTTGCCACGTTCGCCGAACAACCAGCGATCCCAGCCAAAGCGGATGCCCGCCTCGATTGCGACGCGTACTGGACCACCCGGCAAGACGCGCTTGCGGTAGGCTTCGTCTTGTTCTTCGAACAATTCCCAGCATGGCATG
>CBDTVI010000049.1:0-12940 GCA_965364065.1 uncultured Yoonia sp.
TTTGTCCTGAACTTCATCCCGAATATCGGATCGATCGTCGCCACAGCCTTGATCGCATTGGTCGCTCATGTCGAAATTGGCGATCCGACGATCACCCTCGCGGTCTTTTTGATCGCGGGCGTCATTCAGTTCGTCAACGGCAGTATCATCGACCCGATGCTGATGGGGCGCGCGCTGCGCCTTTCGTCCTTTGGGATCATCCTGTCACTGGCGTTCTGGGGGGCCGTCTGGGGCGTACCAGGTATGTTCTTGTCGGTGCCGATCATGGTGATGCTGCTGGTGGTTTGCAGCCATGTGCCCAACCTGCGCCCGTTCGCAGTGCTTTTGTCACGCGAAGGTTTGCCGGAATCGGAAAAAATGCTCGACCAGCCAATCGACCGCGACCTGTTTGGCATCGATCGCGACTAGCGGTTTGGGCGCTGTGCGGGGGGTGGTTTGTTCGCCAAAGGCTGGCGCGCAAAATAGGTCACGTCTTCGGTGTAATATTGATAGCTGTCTGCATTATCGATTGCGCGGCGTGGATTGGTACGCGCCATGTCAGAACAAACGCTGCGCGAATAACAGTGATCCTCCGTGTCCGCGACAATGCGAAAATGCGACAGCTCGTGCACAATTGTCCCTTCGCGCGTTCCATTTTCACTTCGCTGCGCACCCGGCTGCAAAGCGGCCAAATGCGGCAGATTGAAAAACGAGGGGCACAGATGCATCAAGTAAGGCTCAGCCGCGTAAACAAATGCATATTCACCCGAAGAACAGCCATCCAAATCACGCGGCTCGCATTGTGCCGTCACAGCCCCACTGCGGATAGCTGTTACAACTGACTTTAGGTTCCTACGCACCCGTTCCGCATTCTGCACTGAGTGGCGCCCGAACCACCGGGCATATTGTGGTGTGTCACCGACATCGACAGCCGCTTTGAGCGTCAAATCCTTGGCCGCACGCAGTGCATCGTCGACCACGGCACCTTGTTGCGCGCTGCAACCTGCCTGCGCTTGTGCAAGTGCTGGCTGCGCGAATAGCCCAAGGCAGGCTGCTATAATGATCCCTAAACGCAAGTTCTACTCCAGGTGCAGATAGACCCGCCTGTTCTGGCGACCCTTCTTTTCGATTTTGCCAAGACGCACACGACCAATTTCTTCGGTGTTGGCGACATGTGTACCGCCGCAAGGCTGCAAATCAGCAGTCTCGGGGCCGACGCCAATGCGCACCAATCGGATAAGTCCACTACCGCGTGGCGGTTGGACAGACATCGTTTTCACGAGATCGGGTTGTGCATCAAGCTCGGCCTCAGTGATCATTTCTTCCGTCACAGCCATGTTGCAGGCGATCAAATTGTTCAGGTCCGCTTCAAGGGCTGCTTTGTCCTCGGGGGCCTCTGGCATATCGAAATCCAACCGGCCTTTTTCAGTGCTGATTGACCCACCTGACACTGGAAGCGGGATCACGACGGATAACAGGTGCAAGGCGGTGTGCACACGCATGTGACGGTACCTACGGTCCCAATTCAGGATCTGTGTCACCTCTTGGCCAACATTGGGAAGGGCCGCAGGTTCGGCTGCCAAAAGGATTATGTCTGCCCCCTCGCCTTTCACGGCCGTTGCGATTTCAATCTCGCCGCCCGACCACTGCAAGGTGCCACTGTCGCCCGGTTGGCCACCAGACGTGGGATAGAGCAATGATCCATCCAAAATAATCCCGCCCTCGTCGGTAATCGCGGTCACATGGCCCGTGGCCTTGCGGGCGTAGGCGTCTTTTCGAAATAGCAGTTCTGTCATCTAAGTGGTGCCTTTTAGAACTTCGGGATTACGCAACCAGATGTCACGCTGAGCGAACGGAATTTCAATGCCTGCCGCAGCAAATTGTTTCGCAATTTCATGGTTCATCTGGGATTTTGTTACCAGAACATAGTTCACATCACGCAAGATTGCGCGGATTTCAAAATCAAGCGAATCCGCACCGAAAGCAGTGAACAACACAGCTGGCGGCGGCGTCATAATGACAAGTGGGTGTGCCTCTGCGATGCCGCGCAAGATCTCGGTGACCTTGTCCACGTCAGATCCATAAGCGACCCCGACAGGTACAATAACGCGCCCCACAAGGTTGCCACGGGTCCAGTTGGTCACCTGCCCGCTGACCAGATCAGCATTGGGTATTATGACATCAGTGCGGTCAAACGTTTCGATCCGGGTCGAACGAACCGAGATCGCGCGCACATAGCCCATCTGCCCGCCAACTTCGATCCAATCGCCTTCGCTGACTGGACGCTCGATTAGCAAAATGATGCCAGACACAAAGTTTGAGACGATGTTTTGAAGGCCAAAGCCGATGCCCACCGATAGCGCACCGGCTACAATCGCCAGATTGGACAGATCAATGCCGGCACTTGTGATTGAAACGATCGCGGCCAGAATGATGCCAACATACCCAAAGCCTGCGACAACCGCGTTTTGCCCGCCCAGATCAAGGCGGGTGCGCGGCATAACTGATTTACGCAAGGTGCCTTGAATGAACCGCGTTAGAAGATAGCCTGTCGCAAAGACGGCAACAAACATCACGAAATCAGTCGGCGAAATCTGCGTTTCGCCCACCGCAAAGCCTTCGCCAAAACGGGTCCAAAGCTCAAGCAAGTCATCGACGCGCGCACCCCAGATCAACGCAAAAATCGGCAAGCTGGCAAGGAACAGAACAAAGCTGATGAACACAGGCAACAGCGCAAACATCCCGCGCCGGTCTGTATCATCTTCAAGCGGTTGGCTGATATCTTGGCCAATCCGCTGCAACAGAAGCAACACACCCAGCAATGCCGCCGACAAAATTGTCGGGATCAAAAGGGCACGGCCAGCAGCCACAAAACCAAATGCGGCGATCACCGGTGCAGCAATGCCAACCAACTGACACACCTGCCCCACATAGCCACGCATCCGGCCAGCTGAAACGACTTTGCCTTCGATTGGTTCGGGAACCGTTCTGACGACGCGCCCCAAGCGCCAGAAAAGAAAGCCGAGGACTGCCAAAAAGGGCCAAGAAACGGCACCGTTGACCGCTGGTGTCATCTCGACCCTTTGCAAGCCCGCGGACGTCAGCAGGAACAGTGCATATGCCCATGCGATAGCGGTCGTATACCGTCTGCCTGTTGCGCGCGTGTCCACATCATATCCCAGATGGCCAGACGCATCGCCCAATGGAAACAGATGCCGCGCCAACCACCAACCGAAAATAATCGCCCCCCCAGCCGCGGGCACAGAAGCCAAGGCATCACGACCAAAAAGTCCGAACACATTCAGGACAGTCAGCGCCTGTGCAACAGCCAACAGCCCAAGGAACGGCACGCAGATCTGCACGACAGACAACATGAACAGCTGCAAAGCCCACCAGCGCCCTTCTCGCAAAGCCAAGCGACTGCGCCACTGGGTCACGACCCGCCGACCAGCGCCCAAAAGGCCAACGCCGACGACAAAAAGAACAAATGCGCGGGGCATGACGGCAAGAAGTGCGCCCGAACTTAGTCCGAATCCAACCCCGGTGCGCAATTCAAGACCGATACTCGCAACCAACCCCCAAAGCACTGCACCTGCCTCAAGCAGACGTGTCGGATTCAGCGGCGATGGACTGCGCACGCTTAGTTCCGCAGTTTCGCGCTGTAAAACTATCGCGTCGAATTCACCTATGATGCCGTTCGCGCGCGCATGCGCCTCTTGCGCCAAAAGGCGGGGCGCGCGCAATTCTTGGCGTTGCGCAATCAACGCCTCACGCCGCGCGGCAACGGCCTGTGGTTCATCCCCGCTTTCGGGGAGCGGACCAAGAGCAGTAATTTGAGCATTAACCGTGGCAAGGCGACCGCTGTTCACGCTCGCATCACGCAAAAACTGATCACGCCACACGACCAATTCGCTGCGTAACCGCCCGATTGAAAACAACGAAACATTTTCGCTGCCTGCCAGTTCTTCAGCACGCACAGCCAATCGTTCAAACGTTTCATCCACGATGATCGCAGGCACGCTATCGGTGTTTGCAGGTGCTATCGTTTCGGCATCAACCGGCACATCTTGCTGCGCAAAACCCGCGACCGGCATAAGACCGGCCAGCGTGGCTAGCCATAGTGCGCATGCAAGACGTCGAATCATACCTGTTCAAACACCGACGGCACATCAACAGGCGCTTCAAGCCATGTTGGCACTGGTAGCCCTTTTTCGCGCAGGAATGACGGGTTGTAGATTTTGGATTGATAACGGGTTCCGTAGTCGCACAAGATCGTCACGATCGTATGACCAGGGCCCATTTCGCGCGCGAGCCGGATCGCGCCTGCGATATTGATACCTGTCGATCCACCCATGCAAAGACCTTCGTCTTGCAATAAATCAAAGACAATCGGCAAAGCCTCGGCATCAGGTATCTTGTAAGCAAAATCAGGGGTAAAGCCTTCGAGGTTCGCGGTAATACGCCCTTGCCCGATGCCTTCGGTGATTGAGTTACCAGCAGGCGGTACCTTGTCTGTGTAAAGCTTGTAGAGGCCTGATCCGTCAGGATCAGACAGGCCAACCTTCACACCTTTTGGCTGCAAAACCTGCGCCACACCCGCCAGCGTCCCCCCAGACCCGCAAGCACAGGTGAAGCCATCAATCTTGCCATTGGTTTGTTCCCAAATCTCGGGCGCAGTGGTTTCGACATGGGCTTGCCTGTTGGCAGTGTTGTCAAATTGATTGGCCCATATTGCCCCGTTTGGTTCAATCTCGTTCAATGCAGCAGCCAGACGGCCGGAATATTTCACATAGTTATTAGGATTGGCGTAAGGCACGGCTGGCACTTCGACCAATTGTGCGCCTGCCACACGGATCATATCCTTTTTCTCCTGACTTTGCGTGTCAGGGATCACAATCACAGTCTTGAACCCCATCGAGGCACCAACCAGCGCTAGCCCGATGCCAGTATTGCCTGCGGTCCCTTCAACAATGGTTCCGCCCGGTTTGAGATCGCCACGCGCAATCGCAGCATTGATCATAAAGAGCGCCGCACGGTCTTTGACGGATTGGCCAGGGTTCAAAAACTCGGCCTTGCCCAAAATTATGCAGCCCGTCGCTTCAGAAGCTGCGCGCAATTTGATCAACGGGGTGTTCCCGACAGCGTCTGCCAGATCTTTCTTAATGGTCATTGCACGGCCCTTTCATGTGTTCGCTCTTGTGTAAGGTCGCCCCAAGCGGACATCAAGGTGCGGTTAGATGTGCGCGCGCAAACGCGCACGGTGGCGCATCAACCAATAGAGCAGATAAAGTGCGGGACCAGCTGCAATCTCGCCGTTATCAGCCAAGCCCATTGCCGCGTCAAAACTTAGCGGGTGCAACTTGATATCTTCGCCTTCATTGGGCAATCCACCAAAATATGGCGCTGTCTGCGGCAAATCGCATAGCCCAATAAAGGCATAGAAATAATCAGTCGTCGCCCCCGGTGAGGGATAGAATGCGCCAGCTGCCTCAAGTTGGATATTCTCTAGCCCAGCTTCTTCTTTTGCTTCACGCAACGCAGCCTCTTGCGGGGTTTCGCGCGCGTCGACGATGCCCGCAACCGGCTCTAGCATCCAAGGGTTCGGATCATGGCGCATTGCTGGCCCTAGGCGGACCTGTTCGACTAGCAAAACCCGATCACGCACCGGATCATATGGCAGCAAGATGGCCGCATCGACACCAAAAAAGACTTCGCGCGACAGCACGTCAGAGCGGGTTCCATCAAAGCAGCGATGCGCGATCTTTGTGCTTTGAAAACGAAAGAACCGCCCCTGCGGAGGATCGGCTTTGACAACTTCGAAATCACTGGGCGCGGATTGATGACGGCGCGTTGCAGGCGCCGCAGTTGCACGAAATTTTGCCCAAGCACGCGATTCGATCATCGGCCACATCGCCCGCAAGGTTGCGTGATCTGGCAATGGATCCAACGAAAACAGCTCTGTCGCGGCAAGGACTGCGGGTGCAAGATGCCCGGCCTCCCAATCAGCAAGCGACCATTCACCGAAACCCGCATGCATATTGATAGGAGGTAAATAGGCTTGGACAGTACGAAGCCCCTCGGCTGTTTGCACCTCTACGGGGCAAAGCCCGTATCCAAACGCTCCTTCGTAAGCATCCAGTCGCGCAATTTGCGCAGCCGATAGGCCCTGCCAGACAAGACCCTGCGCCTGCCCCCCAGAGACTGGGGCAATAAATGGCACAACATTTCCGGCAACCGGATAGACCGCATAGTCAGCCAATGAGGCTGCGACAGGCCGCATTGGACCCGGGCCAGCAACAGCAGCCATCAAGGCGTGAGACTTGAGCGTTCCGTAAACGAAAAGGTCCATATACTAGGAGAAATTCTTGCCAAAATATTCGGTTACCCAAGCACAAACGATACCGCCCGCGAAAAGGGTCACGATCAACTGAAGATCGAAGAAGTAAGTGCCGTATTCCAGCATCTCGTAGAAGACATTGGCGATCGCATCCATGGGACCATCATAGCGCATGCGCAAAGCATTATCGATCATCCGGTTAAAGGCCAGTGCAAAGATTAGCCAAAACGCCATCGCCGCTGCCGCCGTCAGGCCAATGCCAATCGCATCCCTATACCCGCGACCAGCCCGTGTGCCGCAAATCCGCCAACCAATCAAAAGGCTGATAAATGATGACAAAGGAAGCCAATAATCCGGCGCGATTTCGTTCGGAAAGTACGGCACCGTGATCCCGGCCAGATACCAGCCAAATAAAGCAAAGATAATTGCGCCTGCAAGACGTCCGGCGGTTGGCATGTCACTCGTTCCTTAAACTGGCACAACCCAAGCGCCAGTCTTAGGCGGCCCGGGTCACTGTAATCTGCGTTACGTCGCAGTTTCTGCTATCAAATGTCGCTGCACAAGAGGTCAGATAAAAATCCCACATCCGTTTAAAGCGATCATCAAAACCCAAAGCCGCGACCTGATCCCATTTGTCGTTGAAGGTTTCGTGCCAACGACGCAATGTCAAACTGTAGCTTGGTCCAAATTCAATCGAACCTGCGACTTTTAATCCAGCCTTTTCAACCTCTTGACGCAGAACGCTTGGGCTTGGCAACATGCCACCTGGAAAAATGTACTTTTGGATAAAGTCCACTCCCTTGCGGTACGTCTCCCAGCGTTCATCGTTTACGGTGATAATCTGAAGTGTTGCGTTCTTGCCGGGCTTGAGGCGTTCGCGCACCGTTTCAAAGTATGTGGGCCAGTATTGCTCGCCTACTGCTTCGAACATTTCGATGCTCGCGATGCCATCATAAACGCCTGTTTCATCACGGTAATCTTGCATTTTGATCTCGACCATGTCGGACAATCCGGCCTTGGCCATGCGTGCGACGGCAAAATCGTGCTGTTCTTGGCTAATCGTCAGGCCGGTCACCTTGATGCCGCGTTCCTTGGCAGCATATTCGGCAAAACCGCCCCAACCACAGCCGATTTCAAGCACATGATCGCCAGCGGTGACGCCCATTTGGTCAACCATGCTCGCGTATTTGGCAGTTTGCGCCGTTTCCATGCTTTCTTGACCGGTTTCAAAGATCGCCGATGAGTACGTCATCGTATCATCAAGCCAAAGCCCGTAGAATTCATTGCCAAGATCATAGTGATAGCTGATGTTTTTACGGGCTTGGTTTTTTGAATTGCGCTGCATCCAAAAGCGAACACGCTCGTAGAATTGAATCAGTTTTTGCGCAGGAAAGCCGTCATAGATATGGTCGGCCTCGTCATGCATGAAATCCATCACCGCCATCAGATCGGGGGTGGTCCACCAGCCGTCCATGTAGGCTTCGGAAAACCCCATGTCGCCTTCGCGGACTGTGCGCGAAAACAATTCGACATTGTGCACGTGTACTTCTGCTACAAACCCCGGATTGGGGCCTTCTGCACGGAAATGGCGGCCATCAGGTAGCGTGATATCAACCCGCCCTTTGTCGAGGTCTTTGATCTGGTCAAAAACCCGCGCAAAATAGCGTGGTAAGCCGGATTGGCCGTTGGTACTGGTTAAAATCATCTGCTGTCCTGTCGTCTTTTCGTGCCGTGCAATGGTTTGCCGTCGCTTGTTGTATGTAAAATAACTCTTGGTCCGGCGAAGTCACGGAAAACGTCCAAATTTAGTTCAATTGACCTTGGGGCAACTAGAACCCGCGCCCTTGATAGGCATCCAAAGCACGTTTGCGCCCTACATCTGCGGGGACAATCGGATCGGGGTAGCGACCAGTTGCTTGCATGTCCCATTGGCGTGGAATCATGTCAAAATACGCAAGTGCCGTGTCTGATGGCGACTTGGTTTCCTCGGCAATCCAGCGTTTGACGTAGGTGCGATCTTTGTCGAACTTATCCAACTGGCTGACCGGATTGAACACCCTAAAATACGGCGTCGCATCTGGGCCAGAACCCGCAGACCATTGCCACCCCATTGCATTGCTACAAGGGTCCCAATCGATGAGGCAATCGCCGAACCAATCCAAGCCAACCTTCCAATGCGTAAGTAAATGTTTGGTAAGATACGAGGCCACAATCATGCGGCCCCGATTATGCATTGTACCGGTCACATACATCTCGCGCATGGCCGCGTCGACAAAGCGAATGCCGGTGCGCCCTTGCTGCCATGCTGTGACTTCCGCGGTTTCAGCCGTATTCCACGGGAAAGCATCCCAAGCTTCTTTCCAGTTGTCACTGACAATGCGCGGTGTGTGATGGGCCAGATGATACGCAAATTCACGCCAAACCAGTTCCTTGAGGAACACTTCGGCATTGCCCGCACCATCATGCAGCGCGCGCCAGCCAGCATGCCAGCACACCCGCGGGCTGATCTCGCCGTAGGTCAAATTCTCGGATAGGCGCGATGTCCCATCGACACCCGGCAAATCGCGGTTCTTGATGTACGATTGCACGCGGTTTTCTATGAATACACCCAAACGGTCGCGCGCGGCGTCTTCGCCTACAGTGCAATGCTGCGTCAAGATTTCCGCACCGCGCCGCATAGGCGCAGCCATCTGCCAACTGGCCAAGTCATCGCTTTCAGGCCATGTCGTAGGGGCAATGATCTTAGCAGGCGCAGGCAAGGCATCAGCGATGTCGCGATTGCGTACGTTGTTCCACATCGGCGTGTAAACTTTGTAAAAGCCACCTGTCTTTGTCTCAACCGTCCAAGGTTCAAACAGCAAATGGCCTGCGAAACTTTGGGCATCAATCCCATCAGACTTCAGTGCCGCTTTGACATCCGTATCGCGCGTTTTGGAGGCAGGGTCATAAAGGCGTGACCAATAGACGGCCCCTGCCCCAGTTTGCTTGATCAAGTCGCGCAAGACATCCAGTGCAGCCCCTTTGCGCAGGATCAGCTGGCTGCCCTGCGCCCTTAGCGCGCCATCAAAATGATCAACCGCGAGCCCCATGCGCATCTTGGGTGCAGCCCCAAGGGATGCGACTTGTTCATCATTGATAAACACAGGGATCACCGGACGCCCCGTGGCACAAGCCGCCGTCAGTGCCGCATGATCGCCCAGGCGCAAATCGCGCCTGAACCACATCAAAATTGGGGAATTGGTCATCTGTCCTCCGCGCAGGGTTTTGGCGCCTGCTTACAAGACCTGATCTAGTGCCACCATCAATGCGTCAACCTCTGCCTTGTTGGTGTAATGCACAAAACTGACGCGCAAGACGCCTTTGTCCAAATCAACACCCACCGCAGACAATGGACGTTGCGCGTAGAAGTCACCGCCTCCTGTCATAATACCGTGTGGCGCGAGCGCTGCCGCAGCGTCTTCTGCGTTAGTCTCTAACGCCATTGCCACTGTCGGGGCACGGCGCGCAGCGTTAGCAGGGCCAATTAACCGCACCGAATTCTTTGCTGCCACATAGTCTAGCAAAGGCTGCGCCAATGCGACTTCATGATCGCGCATCAGATCATGGGACAGACGCGCAGCCGCAACGCCCGATCCTCCCCCATGATGCGCAGACATCGCCTCGAAATAGTCAGCCATGCCAGCTGACGCTGCAATTTGCGCGTGATCTTCGCCTGCTGGCGTAAACCGCTTATAGAGCTTTTCGCTATTGAAGTGGTGCCCCTGATTGGGCAGTTCAAACCCCCACTCTTCGCGGATCACCATGATCCCCTGATGTGGTCCGTATGTTTTGTAAGAGCTAAACAAATACACATCACAGCCAAGGGCATCGACGTCAGGAAACCCATGCGGCGCATAGCTAACACCATCGACGCAAACCCGCGCACCCGCCGATTTCGCCAATGCCGTGATCGCAGCGACATCATTGATCGCGCCTATGACGTTCGAACAATGCGGGAAACAAACAAGTACGACGTCTTGTTCTAGCAGTTTGGCCAAATCATCCAGATGCAACTCGCCTGTTTCTGGGTTGATCTGCCATTCCAAAACAGAAACGCCTTCTTCGGCTAATCTGCGCCAAGGGCCGCTGTTGGCTTCGTGATCTTGATTTGTAACGACAATGCTCTGGCCGGGTTTGATCCAGCGGCGGACGGCTTGGGCCAAGACATAGACGTTTTGTGTGGTGGACGGACCAAAAGACAGCTCGTGGGTTTTTACACCCAACATGGCAGCAAGGCGGATCTGCGCCTCGTCCATTTCTTCGCCACCAATGCGCGAGGCATCATAGGGGGCATAGGGCTGCACTTTGCGTTCTGTATAGAACCGATGCAGGCGATCAATCACATGACGGCAGGTGTAAGACCCGCCTGCATTTTCAAAAAAAGCTTGGCCTTGCAACGAAGGTTGATCAAAGGCGGGAAATTGGGCGCGCACCCATGCGATATCTAAATTCATAAAGCTATGGATACGAAAAAGGCCCCGATGCGCAAGCACCGGAGCCTTTGTTTTTTAAACTTCGTACCGATTACTCGGCAGGAACGCTTTCATCAGGGATCGTTGTTGCAATGCCTGCAGCCTCGCGGCGGCTATCATTCCAGATACCCTTGATGAGGGAAATACCCATCAAAACCATCACAACGCTAAACGGCAGCGCACCGATGACCATCGCGGTCTGGATCGCACCCAAGCCACCGGCAAGGATCAAACCACCCACAACGAACGCCAATGCAGCACCCCAGAACAGGATATGCGGGCGCGCTTTCGGGCCCTCATCGCCAGCCGCGTTGATCGTGTTGATGATCAAAACAGCAGAGTCAGCAGAAGTGACAAGATACGTTAGCAACAAGATCACAACGATTATGGACATGATCCAAGCCAACGTCGGGCTAAGCATAACCGCAAGCATCGCGAACAACTGATCGGCCTGACCAGCGCCTGTGATCGCGCCATTTGCATTGCCATTCAGTTCCAGATCGATGGCTGTACCACCAACCAACGCGAACCAAACGAAACACATCACCGCTGGAATGATCAAAGCACCCAAAACATATTCACGGACCGTACGGCCCCGTGAAATACGCGCAAGGAACACACCCACGAACGGTGCAAACGCAATCCACCAAGCCCAATAGAAGATGGTCCAACCACCCTGCCATCCAGCCAATGCATCACCTTGTTCTGTGCCATCTGCGGTCCAAACCGTCAGGATATTGCCCGGAATGGACACTAGATAGTCCCACATACCCAAGAACAGCGCCTGCAGGCCAAAGAAGGTAGACCCGAAGATGATAAAGAACGCGAGGATGAAAAAGCTCAGGCCCATGTTGATGTTCGACAACCACTTGATGCCTTTGCCGACGCCAGACAGCGCTGACAAAGTTGAAGCACCCATGATCACGATCAATGCAACGACAATCGCCATAGTTGATGATGACTGCTCGCCTGCAGCATTAGTTGTGTACAGCCATTCGCCAAAACCAATGCGGTAAAGACCCGAGATGAACTGCTCAACCCCGAAGCCCAGCGTTTGCGCCACACCCAAAACAGTCGCGACAACAGCCACAACGTCAACAGTGTGCCCCAATGGACCCGACAGTGCTTTGCCAAAGATTGGCGTCAGACCAGACCGGATCGTCAACGGTAGACCGCGACGGTACGAGAAATAAGCAAGTGCCAGACCGACAACTGCATAAGATGCCCAAGCAGCCAAACCCCAGTGCGTGAACGACCAAATATAGGCCGAACGCACGTTTTCTGCAGTGCTACCGGTTGTGTCACCCATGATTGTCGATGGGTTTGCAGCCCAGTGATACATCGGCTCTGCGGTGGCAAATGTCAGCATGCCGATACCAATACCGGCACCGAACATCATGGAAAACCAAGAGAAATTCGAAAACTCCGGTTCGTCATCAGGCATACCAAGTTTCAGTCTGCCCGCTGCAGGCCAAAGCGCAAGGCCAAGGCAAAGCACCACAAAGAAAGCCATGGCATACACATACCAAAAACTGAAAGTGGCAAGGATAAAGCCGTTGATCGACCCCAAGACAGAGGCCGCAGAATCTGGAAACGCAACAGCCCAGATAATCAATGCGCCGACCAAAATCTTGGCGGTGATCGTGACGTCTTTGGTGAAGCCGCGATAGAAACCGCTGACCGCGGTTTTTATCGGCAAATCCATTAGTGGTGGTTTAACTGCCATTTTTAAGTCCCCATTGGCTATTTTTTATGGTGTCAGCGTACACGTTTTTGTGTGTTTGCAAAGCAGTTAAACGGCAAGCATGTCGCATTTGCGACACCCCCGAAGCCGTGCTTCGTAGTTAAAACAGCAATTTTTTAAAGAAAAAGGCCGCCGGATTTTCACGTCCGGCGGCCCAAAATGTCTGTTTGCGACAATGATCGGTTATGCGTTCACATCAACCACGACACGGCCTTTGACTTGGCCCTTGAGAATACCGCGTCCCAGATCGGGCAGATCCGACAAGGTTGCAGGCTGTACCATCGCTTCAAGCTTATCCATCGGCAGGTCTTTTGCGATGCGCTGCCATGCTCGAACACGGTTGTCGTAAGGCTGCATCACACTGTCGAT
>CBDTVI010000050.1:0-12332 GCA_965364065.1 uncultured Yoonia sp.
TCATGGTCGTGTTGGTCATCTTTAAGGTTGCGCACATCTAGTTGCGTCCAACCCGGTGCATCCAGCAAGCTGACCAGTGCCGCCTGTGGCGCGAGCGTCGCCAAAGGCTCTGCTAGCCATGGTGTCAGTTCTGGGCCCACCCAAATCACCAGCTCCGCCTCTGACAGCCTGCTCGCATCACTGGGGCGAAGCGCGAAATCATGCGGGTCCGCACCGGGGGGCAACAGCAGATCAGGTTGCCCCAAATCACCCATTACTTGGGCGGTCAGGCTGTGGATGGGCGCAATGTCTGTGACGACCTGCGGCACATCCGCCAAAGCGGGCAGGGGCAATAGGCAGAAAGTGCTAAACCAACGAATCATCTGAATATCCTTGATATTTGAAATCGAGATTGATATAAAAGATATGTTATAACATAACAAGGCCTTCGAATGTCCCAAGATCCACTTGGCTTTGCCACACACGACCATAGCAGTTGTATGCGTACCGCCCTTGATGCGGCCGTTGCTGCCTGTGCTGCCCGTAACGTGCAGCTAACGCCTGTGCGGCGACGGGTGCTTGAGATTTTGTTGGAAAGTCATTCTGCGATGGGGGCATATGATGTGTTGGCGCGATTGGATGCCGAAGGTTTGGGGTCTAAACCGCCAGTGGCCTACCGCGCGCTTAGCTTTTTGGTTGAACAGGGATTTGTTCACCGGATTGAACGTCTGAATGCATTCATCGCCTGCGCGCATCCCGGTGCCAGCCACGACCCTGCATTTATGATTTGCCGCACGTGTGGCACCGTCGCCGAAGCGCAAGCAACTGCCGCGCTTGCACAATCAGCGGCGATTAGCGGTTTCCAAGTCGAACAAACGGTCATCGAAGCCGAAGGATTATGCCCGTCTTGCCAACCGCAGGCCAGGACATGAGCCTGATTGAAGTCCAAAACGTTGACTTTGGTCATGGTGGGCAACGCGTGCTGCAAGGCGTCAGTCTTGCGCTGAATGCGGGCGAGATCGTCACCATTGTTGGCCCTAACGGGTCGGGTAAATCAACCTTGCTGCGGGTGATTATTGGTGCGCTGAAGCCGCAAAAGGGCAAGGTCAGCCGCCAAGACGGGCTGCGTATCGGGTATGTTCCGCAAAAGCTGCATATCGATCCGACGTTGCCGATCACTGTGAACCGGTTTCTGAACCTACCTTATGCCATCGACGCCAAAGCCGCAGAAGATGCGCTGATGACCGCAGGTGTCGCTGGCGTTGGTGGGCGCCAGATGTCGCAGTTGTCAGGGGGGCAGTTTCAGCGCGTTCTTTTGGCGCGCGCAATCTTGTCCAAACCGCATGTCCTGATGTTGGACGAGGCGACACAGGGGCTGGATCAGCCCGGTTCGGCCGCATTTTACCGCCAGATTGACGCTGTACGCCGCGATCTTGGCTGCGCCGTTCTCATGGTCAGTCACGAACTGCATGTGGTGATGAGCGCGTCTGACCGCGTCATCTGCCTGAACGGGCATATCTGTTGCGAAGGCACCCCCGAGGTGGTTTCTGCAGCGCCAGCATACCGCGAACTATTCGGGTCGGGTACGGGGGGTGCATTGGCGCTTTACCGTCATGATCATGACCACGATCATGGGCATGACCACGACCATGATGGGCATCACCACCATAAGGCGGCCGAATAAATGTTGGATGACTTCCTTGTCCGCGCGGCCCTCGCGGGCGTTGGCACTGCAATTGCCGCTGGGTTGCTTGGCTGTTTCGTTGTTTGGCGGCGCATGGCCTATTTCGGCGATGCAACGGCCCATGCAGCTGTTTTGGGAGTGGCATTGGCGTTGTTGTTTGGAACCTCGATCACGCTTGGTGTTGGTGCTGTCGCATTACTGATGGCCGTGTTGATCCACAGCCTAAGCGGGCAGGGCGCTGCCGTTGATACAATGCTGGGCGTTTTGGCGCATGGCGCGCTGGCGCTGGGCTTGGTTGCTGTGACGCTTATTCCGGGGCAACGCATTGATCTGGACGCTTATCTCTTCGGCGATGTCCTAAGCGTGACGCGCACGGATTTGGCTGTGATTTGGGGCGGCGGCGCATTGGTTGTCGCGACACTTTGGTGGCATTGGTCGGCGATGCTGACCGCGACGCTCAGTTCTGATTTGGCATATGCGGCGGGGATAAACCCCAGACGCGAGCAATTGGTTTTGACTTTGCTTTTGGCGGCGGTTGTCGCTGTTGCGATCAAGGTTGTTGGCGCGCTTTTGATCACTGCTTTGTTGATTATTCCAGCCGCAGCTGCGCGCAACTACGCCTCTACTCCAGAGCGCATGGCAGTGCTCTCAATGGCGATCGGTGCGTTGTCCGCGATTGCAGGTCTGCGGCTTGCGGTAATCTTTGACACGACAGTTGGCCCTGCGATTATTTGTGTGGCCGCGTTCATCTTTGCGGTCAGTGCGATGGGCACCGCTGTGCGCCGTCTTCGGGGCGCTTAGACGTCCATCCAGATGGTCACAGGGCCATCATTGGTCAGGCTGACCGCCATATCGGCACCGAATGCACCCGTCGCGACAGTGATGCCCGAACGCGCAACATCATCTACAAAGCTCTCGTAAAGTGCGCGGCCCTCATCGGGTTTTGCAGCGGCGGAAAATCCAGGGCGATTGCCGCGTGACGTGTCTGCGGCCAACGTAAATTGGCTGACGATCAAGGCTGCACCACCGACATCCACAAGCGAGCGGTTCATCTTGCCCGCCTCATCTTTGAAAATGCGCAGTTTGCTGATCTTGGCCGCGAGGGCAGTGCCTTTGGCGGCATCATCGCCTTCCATCGCGCAGATCAGGATCAGCAGGCCTTGTTCGATTTTGCCAATCACAGCGCCTTCGACAGCGACGGACGCCGCAGAGACGCGCTGGATCAGCGCCCTCAAAGTTCAGATGCCCACGGCGGGTTTGCTCCGGCGCGGCTGACGGTGATCGCAGCGACCTTGGCACCAAAGGCAAGTGCGGCACGGATTGTCGTTTCATCCAGCATGGCGATCTTGTCTTTGTGCAATGCATTCGCGTGATGCAAACTGGCGAGCACGCCTGCGTTGAATGTATCGCCAGCACCTACGGTATCAACGACGGTCGCTGTCTCGGCAGGAACGAACACTTCTTGATGGGATGTGTAAGCGGTGATCCCAAGCGATCCCTTGGTGATGCACAATAGTTTCACGCCACCTTCGACCAGCTTTAATGCGGCGTTTTCTGTCGTTTCGTCGGGCATGAACCAAGCCAAGTCTTCGTCCGATAGTTTCACAATATCACATTGCCTTAGCATCCGCGCCATCCGTGCGCGAAAGGCAGCTTCGTCTTCGATAAAACTGGGTCGCACATTAGGGTCCATCATGACCACAGTATCGGCGGAATGCTTGGCCACGAGCGCCTCATAAGCGACGGCACAAGGTTCAACAGCGAGCGAGATACCACCCACAAACAATGCCTGTGGCGCCGATGCGGGCAGATCGTTTGGTGACAGCATCCGACCAGCGGTATTTTCATCATAAAAGGCATATGACGCATGACCATCGACCAGTTTGACAAAAGCCAGAGTTGTGGGACGGTCTGACACTGCAGCTACGCTGCTGTCCACATGCGACGCATCCATATGCGCGCGCAGCACATCGCCGAATAGATCAGACGATAGACCCGAGAAGAATTGCACAGGAATATCCAACCGCCCCAACGCAACAGCGGTATTCATTACCGCGCCGCCCGCATGGGGTGCAAAGGCGTTTTCGCCCAAAGCAGTTTCACGCGGCAACATATCAATCAGGGCTTCGCCCGCACATAGGATCATCGCTGGTGTTTCCTTCACTTGATTGCCTTAAGTTATTGGCTGTTAGCGATAACAAATCCAGCAATAAGCGCAAGGATAAGACCGACCAGAACCGCAAATGCGATCTTCCAAGCGGAATACGGACGCTCGCCTTGCACCCGCCCCGTGCGCCCATTCACGACAAAGCGGTAGGTTTTGCCGCGATATTTGTATGCGGCCAGCCAGACGGGCAGCAGGATATGCTTGAACGTGACATCGCTGACATCCGTGTTGACTTGGCCGACGCGTTGATCGTCGCCGCCGATATCGTATTTCACATCGCGCCGGATCATGCGGTCCATATAGGCGCGGGCCTCGGTAAAGCCGTCGACCAGTTCAACCTGATACCCTTCGGCGCGGAAACCAGCGAGGTATTCTGGCTTGTAAGGTTCAAGTGCCGACAAGTCCCAAGGTTCCAACCCATCGGTGTATTTCTTGGGCAATGATTTTGACGCCAAGACCAGCACGTCGTCAAAGAACCGCGCAACGCGGCCCGAAACCCCACGCCAGCGGGTTTTCCGCACCCGCACTTGTTGGCGTTTTCCATCACGCATAACTGTTTTTGTCTCATAATAATGCGTGCCGCGTTGGCCTGTATACTGACTTTTTGTGTCGGCATCAAAGGTCCAATATGGCACATAGATACCGTTCATTTTGCGACCTTTGCGCGCGTACTCTGTCAGTCCATTCGGCGCGAACCAAAGGCTGCCCAGCCAAGTGACGACCTCTTTGCGGGCGGCGCGTTCCTCGAGTGCAAAGGGCAAAAGCCCACGTGGCTTAATATGCCGATGCGCCCCGGTGTCCGTGACCACGGGGGTGGCGCAAAACGGGCACTCTGCCGCGTGAATATCAGCGTCAAATTCGGTTTGCGCGCCGCAATTTGGGCAGGTTGTGACGCGCGTTTCCTCAATATCTTCGTCAGCAAGGCGGTCATTCACGGCCCTGGCAAAATCCAACTCGCGGATGCTGCTGGACCATGGCCCACTGCTTTCAATCGGGGCGGCATTCCCGCAATGGTCACACGTCAGTTGGTTTTGCGCAGGATCAAACCGCAGGTCAGACCCGCAGTTGTCACAAGGAAAGCGGTGGTCCGCCGTGGAAATCGCGCCATCAGCCATTATCGTCTCTTTTGCCTGAAGCTTTGGATCATGCGCCGGGTGGTGGTGGAGGCATGATGGTAAACAGTTGTGCCAGTTCCATCACATCGCCCGCCTCCATCCAGCCGTCTTGGCCTTGGGTCCAAACCATGCTGTCGCGGCCCAGTTTGCCATCGGTCACCATGCGTCCCATGGCCGCTTTTGAAAACGGCCCCGTTACATCGCCTGCAACGGCGATATGCCAAACATGCTCGACCGGTGGAGGAGGTGGGGGTGGAGCCGCAGCAGGGGCTGCACCCCAAGGGCCGCCTTGTGCCATTTGCCCTGCCATCGCCATGCCCATACCAGCGCCTAAACCTGCGGCCATGCCACCGCCTGCGGGGTTCAACGCGGCAGAGGTCATCGCCTCGGCCGCTGAATACTGTGTGAATTTGCCCAGATCACCGGCAAGTCCCATAGAGGTGCGTTTATCCAACGCCTTTTCAACCGCAGTCGGTAGGCTGATGTTCTCGATGTAGAGTTCAGGGATTGTCAGACCGTATTGCGTCATCGTCGCGGAAATAGCACTTGCGATCAGCTTGCCCAGATCGGCAGTGTTCGCCGCCATATCCAGCACAGGAATGCCCGATTGCGCGATCACGCGGCTGAATTCCTGCACGATGATGTTGCGGATCTGATAGCTGATCTCGTCCATTGTGAATTCACCATCGGTTCCGACGATTTCGCGCAAGAACACAGCGGGATCGGACACTTTGACAGTATAAGTGCCAAAGGCACGCAAACGGGTCGGACCGAATTCTGGATCGCGGACCATAATAGGGTTTTTCGTGCCCCATTTGAGGTTCGAAAAGCGGGTTGTATTCACATAGTAAATTTCGGACTTAAACGGGCTTTTGAAACCGTGATCCCAATGCTGCAACGTCGTCATGACCGGCATGTTGTTGGTTTCCAACATATAAAGGCCGGGGGTGAAGACGTCGGCCAATTGGCCCTCGTGAACAAACACGGCAGCTTGGCCTTCGCGGACCGTCAGCTTGGCGCCATATTTAATCTCGTGATCTTCACGCTGGAACCGCCAAACCATGGTGTCGCGGGTGTTGTCGGTCCAATGGATGACGTCGATGAATTCACCGGTCAGAAAGTCGAAAATGCCCATAAGTGGCCTCCGTAATTAAAGCGTTTTGGATGGCGTCGCATCCGCATTGGTCAACTTGCGCCGACCGCGAGGTACTCGCGGGCAATTTGGCGGGCGATGGGGGCTGCGGTGGCAGGCGCCATTCCCGTCTGCAAGCGTGGATCGTATAGCATCTTAAGCAAAAGCTCGTCGTGTGTTGTCAGCAGCGCGAATTCTTCGTCATCGTTGAAAATCGAAGGGCGCGCGCCGGGACTGTCATTGGCAAGGCCCATGCCTTGGGCCAGTTCTTCGTGAATGCACGCGCTGCGCATCAGGTTTGGATGCTCGGCGCGGATCATGGCGACAGCTTTGGTATAACTGGATTGGCCGGGCGAGAATGTCCCGATGACAACGCATAACTGGTCGCGCGGCAGGTTCACAAATGTACGCACCGTCGCATCCGAAATGTTCGGGATCAATGCGCGCAATTTGTCACCATACCCGCGGCGGTCGTCCTCGTTCAAAAACAGAACGTGGAAGTTTGGATTGCGGTCTGTCATCTGGATCGGCACGCCGGATACGCGCGAAAGGCGGGCCGCGTAGGTGCTGATGCTGGCCGTATCCACATCGCGCTGCGCCAACGGGATTGTGTCGCCAAATTCAACCGACATTCGGATCGGTCTTGTCCAGCGGCGCAAGTTTGAGATCGTCGCTTGGGGGCGCAAAAGATCAGTGTCGTCGCGGTATTCGTTGAATAGCGCGATGCGCACGAAATTGCGCGCCAATTGATTGTCGGTGAACGGCGTGTCCGGCCCGCCGCCATCGCCGCGCAACAGACCTTGGGTCAAAAGATCGTTCTGCAAACGGGCGTAATAAGTAACGAGGTCTTTGCTGGCCTGACTGGGTTCCGGCATGGGGTCAACGTCAGGTTCGGGCGTGACCACAGGGGGTGGATTGATGTCGGCGGGAGGGGGCACCAGCAGGTCGCAACCCATCAGGCTTACCGCAAGGAAAGCCATGATGACGTGCTGTTTGGTGCCCCCAATTGCCATTGTTTACTCGGCGCCTGCAGCCGTGCCAATCGTGTCACCAGTGCCGGTTTTGCGTGCTTTCGCTGAGGCAAGAGTGTCTTTCAATTCTCGCTCCATCTTTTGCAGTTCAACCTCTGCTTCGGCGCGCTTGCGTTTGCCTTCGTCCGCGATTTCCAGACTTTCGTTGATCGTGGCGATCAGGTTCGCGTTCGCTTCTTTCACCGCGTTGATGTCAAAGACGCCGCGTTCCATTTCAGTGCGGATCGTTTTATTCGCAATGCGCAGGTTTTCTGCATTGGCTTTCAACAACTCGTTGGTCAGATCGTTGGCACCGCGTACTGCTTCTGCGGCTTCGGCAGACCGCTGGATCGTGACGGCTTGGGCCAATTGGGTTTCCCAAAGTGGGACCGTGTTTACCAATGTCGAATTGATCTTCGTCACCAGTGATTTGTCGTTTTCTTGCACCAAACGGATCGACGGTAACGACTGCATTGTCACCTGACGTGTCAGTTTCAGATCATGGACACGTCGTTCCAGATCATCACGGGCAGAGCGCAGATCGCGCAGTTCCTGTGCAACCATGACAGCCTGATCTTCGGCGGCTGCTTGCACTTCGGCCTCTTTCGCAGGGATCGTTGTCGCGTCCAGATCAGCAATTTTGGCTTCGCCCGCAGCGATATAAAGGCCTAGCTCGTCGTAGAACTGCAGTGTTTTGTCATAAAGCACATCAAGGCTTTCGATGTCTTTGAGCAGCACATGTTCGTGCTTGAGAAGATCACCCGTGATGTGGTCAATCTGCCCTTGTACTTCTTCAAAGCGGGCAGCGAATTTCGCCATAGGTGCGGCGCGTCCCAGCAGTTTTTCCCACCAGCTACGATCGCGGCGCACATCAAGTTCAGAAATCGAAAAGCCGCGGATCGTGGTGACGATGTTGCGCAGGCTATCACCTGCAGGGCCGACGTCTTTGTTGCGCACACCGGCCAGCATTGATTGGCTGATCACTTGCAATTCTGCTTGGGCAGAGGATCCGAAAGACACGATTGAATTTGTCTCGGTGATATCAATCTCGGCCACACGGCGTTCGATTTCCGTCGTTGTTTTAGGGTCTGCGGCCGCAAGCGTGACCAGTTCGCCTTTGGGTTCAGCCAACACGACGGCAGTTACTTTTTCAACTTCAGCGAGCGTCGCTTCGGCCTCTTTGCGGATTGTATCAGACATTATTCATTCCCTTTTGGTTTTAAGCTGACGCCTTCGCGCTGTAAGCGGTCGCGTAGCACATTGATTTCAATATCCATATCGCTGCGGTCATCGAGCAGCATTTTTTCGGTACGAGCAGCGAAGTTCTGCTCAAGGTCACCCAGAAGCGCCTCGTAACTTGTGCGGGCATCCGCGTCTTTGTTGCGTCCGTAAAGGTCCACAAATTTGATCGTCGCATCACGCGCTCCCATCAAATAGACGCTCAGGAACTTGCGCGCGCCAGTGAGGTCACGCGGGTCTTCTTCGACGGTGCGGATCATGCGCCGCGCAATTGTTTGAAAATCCTCGACCCGCTCAGTCAGTTTGCGATCTGACAGCGCTTCGATCTGCGCTTTCATCACATTCAAATATGCCTCGGCCTCATCTACGACACGGGCGACGCGGTCTTGCTGGAAGGTGTCGATACCTTCCATGCGTTTGTCAGTCATAGGATCAATCCCGAAGGTGACTGTGTGCAGTCCAGCTGCAGCAACACCGTATAGAACCGATCCAATAATCCCGCTGTCGCCAAGGTAGGCGGCGATGGTCACGCCTATGCCCGTCAAAGCTGTAGCAAACATTTTGCGCGGAACAGCAGGGCGGCGGGCAACTTTGCGCGCGTTATAGGCGGCCTCTGCCTGCAGGCCTTCTTGCAGCAACCACGCGGCAAGCGCCAGAATTGCGCCGCCAACCAAAGCGGTAACCAAGGCCACGGGTCCATCATTGAGGGACGTAAATACCAAGACCACAGCGGGCACATAAAGCAAGCGTGCTTGCGAACCAGCTTTTTTGATTTGCCGTTCGTCTACGACCGCATCGCGCGGGCCGCTGGTCTTCCCGTCAGGGCTGAATTTTCCGCCAAATCGCTTGGCCATTACGCAGCTCCTAACCAACCTGTCGTCACGCCAAACAGCAAAACAACAAGCAAAACATAAGTAATCCGTCGAAACTTCGCGGGCATAAATTCGTCGTCCTTTCCAACGCCAACTTTTGTGACGTCTTCAATTGTCCTCAGCAGGCCAGTGACTGCAATCGCGGCCACCGCAACAAACGCCACCAAGAAAATCAATCGCACCATTTTTTAATCACTTCGCCATGTTCATCCTATCTCAGATAGGAAGGAGGGGCAGTTTTTACGAGTGTTTCTGCAAAGCCGCACGCTCTGCATCCAGTTTGCGTCGATAGCCGGACTGGATGACTTCGACGATGACCAGCACGACAACAGAAAAGTAGAATGTCGATTTTGACATTGGGACAATGTCTTGACCGAAGACCATGATTTTCAAGCTATCGTTATGCATCGCGTGGGCAGCGGCAGGGCCTGCTTCACCCAACAAAACCACACCAACGATAAGCAAAATGAACAGGCCCAGAACCTCGTACATGCGGTTCTTTTCTAGAAACCGTGCCACGGTGTCGGCCAGCACCAGCATCGCCAGACCTGACAGAATGATCGCAAAGGCAAGGATCGGGAACACATCGGTGATTGCCAAGGCGGACAACACGCTATCAAACGAAAAGATCAGGTTCATCACGACAATCAGCACAACAACCTGCACCGCAGATTTGGAGCCTTTGCCATCAACATCGTGTTCAAGGTTATCTATCGACAGCATATGCCCGATTTCCTTGACGGCAGTGTACATGATGAACGCGCCACCAAAGACAAACACGATGGTCGCAAAGTTTACGCCACCCTCAATGATGCCAACCCAGTTCATGATGAAAAACGGCTCTGACAGCCCGTCGATTAGCCGAATCATCACAAACAGCAACACCACCCGCAGCACAACGGCGATGATAATGCCCCAAGTGCGCACAGACTTTTGCTGCGCTACTGGCGCGCGTTTACTTTCTATTGAGATATAGAGAAGGTTGTCGAAACCCAAAACGGCCTGCAAAAAGCAAAGCATGACTAAGTTGATCGCGTTCTCTAGCGTTAGTAAGTCGGCCAAAGTATTGTCCCCCGGGAGAATTTGTTGCTGACACTATGCACAACGTTTGCGACAGGGAAAGGTTCAACTCTAGGGCTTTTTCCCCCTAGTCGGGCGGTTGACAGTCTTTCGGACGCGTTTTGGCTGAGGTTTGTCTGACATGCCCAACTGGTCGCGTACGACGCGTGGCTTGATCTCTTCAACCTCGCCTTGCTTGAGGTTGGCAAGCTGGAACGGGCCATAGCTCACTCGGATCAAACGGTTCACGGCCACGCCAATTTCTTGCATCGCATGACGAATTTCGCGGTTTTTGCCTTCGCGGATGCTGACGGTTAGCCACGCGTTTGCACCTTGCTGGCGGTCGAATGTGACGGTCATCGGCTGATAGGTAAGCCCCTCGACGGTGATGCCGGCGCGCAATAAATCCAACTTGGCTTCGCTAACCGAACCGTTGATGCGCACACGGTAGCGGCGCAGCCAGCCAGTGCTGGGCAGTTCAAGCTTGCGCTTCATCTCGCCGTCGTTGGTCAGCAGCAGCAGACCTTCGGAATTCAAATCAAGCCGTCCAACTGACATCACTCGCGGCAAATTTTCTGGCAGCGATGCAAAAACCGTAGGCCGGTCTTTTTCATCGCGTTCGGTCGTCACCAGACCGGCGGGCTTGTGATAAAGCCACAGGCGCGGTGGTTCAGGGTCGCCCACAGATTTGCCATCAACCACGATACGATCATCGGGCGAGACGTTCAGGGCAGGGCTAGTGATTGTCTTGCCATTCACGCTGACGCGGCCAGCTTCGATCATGCGTTCAGCTTCACGCCTGCTGGCAATGCCTGCACGCGAGAGAACTTTGGCGATCCGGTCGCCGGTGGGTGGGGTATCTGTCATGTCTCATCCCTTAAGGGCGATCCGTGCCGCGCGCAATTGAATTGCCGCAAAGCCTTGCTGAAATAGGCCCGAACAGGCATCAAAGCGGCATGGATTTTCGCAGTTTCATGCATATTGCCTTGGACGAGGCCCGCGCTGCAGCCGATCGCGGCGAAGTGCCTGTGGGTGCAGTTGTCGTCGGACCCGACGGTGTTGTCGCTCAAGCTGGCAACCGGACACGCGAATTGAACGACCCGACCGCCCACGCAGAGGTTTTGGCGATCCGTGCTGCGTGTACGGCCATGGGGCAAGAACGGCTGACGGGCTTTGATCTTTATGTGACGCTGGAACCATGCCCGATGTGTGCCGCTGCAATCAGTAACGCGCGGATCGCACGCCTATATTATGGCGCCGCTGACCCCAAATCAGGTGGCGTCGCCCAAGGCCCGCGTGTGTTCAGCCATCCGCAATGCCATCACGCGCCAGAGGTCTATGACGGGCTGGACGCGACCAAGTCGGAAGCGCTGCTTAAGACGTTTTTCGCAGGCCGCAGGTAGGCGCGATCATGGATTGGTTTGAACAAATCGACGGCTACTGCGAGCGCACAGATTTCACTTATTGGTCTGAGCCGCTGAATGCCGTGACAAATGTGGCGTTTATCATAGCAGCTTTGCTCTTGTGGCGGCGCAGCGCGGGTGTGCCGATGGCGCGGGTGTTGTCGGGTATCTTGTTTGCAATCGGGGTGGGCAGCTTTTTGTTTCATACCCACGCGACTATCTGGACATCCGTCGCAGATGTTGCCCCGATTGGCATTTTCATTCTGACATACTTGTTTGTGGTAAACCGCGACATGGTACCAATGGGCGGCTGGTTGGCCGTTTTCGCGACCGCCTTGTTCATTCCTTATGCCGCTGCGTTGGTGCCAGTGCTGAACCGTATTCCGTTTATCGCGATCTCGAATTTCTATTGGACCGTGCCGATTCTGCTGACGCTTTATGCGGTGTTTCTGCGGCGAAGGGCGGGAATCGCCCAAGGTTTCTTGATCGGTGCGGCCTTGCTGTGCCTGTCCATTACGATCCGCTCGCTTGATGAAATCCTGTGCGATATGATCCCGATTGGCACGCATTTCATCTGGCATATCCTGAACGGGGTGATGTTGGGCTGGATGATCCACGTTTACACGCGCCATATGCTTGCGACTGGCCCCGCTGCGCGGTAAACGCGAGAAA
>CBDTVI010000051.1:0-12311 GCA_965364065.1 uncultured Yoonia sp.
AAACGCGACGTGTTGGCGCGGGTCATTTACGGCTTTCGATTGTCGGTGACATTTGCGCTGACTGTCACTGTCGCCGCGTCAATTATCGGGATCATGGCGGGTGCTGTGCAAGGTTATTTCGGCGGCTGGACCGACCTGATATTCCAGCGTTTTATTGAAATTTGGACAGGGATGCCGTCGCTTTATGTGATCATCATTGTCTTTGCGATTTTGGGGCGAAGTTACTGGCTACTCGTGTTCCTGACAGTGTTGTTCGGCTGGCCTGCTTTGGTGGGCGTCGTCAGGGCGGAATTCTTGCGCGCGCGCAATCTCGAATACGTCCGTGCCGCCAAAGCATTGGGCGTGCGCGACCGCACAATCATGTTCCGCCACATGCTGCCCAACGCGATGGTCGCCACAGTAACCATGCTGCCGTTCTTGGTGACTGGTGCGATTGGAGGGCTCGCTTCGCTTGATTTTCTGGGCTTTGGCTTGCCGTCGTCGGCACCGTCTTTGGGCGAGATGACACTGCAGGCCAAACAGAACCTGCAAGCGCCATGGCTGGGCTTCACCGCGTTCTTTACCTTTGCGATCATGCTGTCGTTGTTAGTCTTTGTGTTCGAGGGGGTCCGCGATGCGTTTGATCCGCGCAAGACTTTCGTTGCAGATGGGAACGTGACAGTGGACGAGGCGACATTCGCCGATACCGCTCAATCAAAGGCTGGCAATCAATGACCGAAGTCGTCCTTGACGTCACCGACCTGCGGGTGGCTTTCCGCCAAGATGGCGGCGTTAGCCATGCCGTACGGGGCGTGTCATTTCAGGTCCATAAGGGCGAAACCGTTGCATTGGTTGGCGAAAGCGGATCAGGCAAGTCGGTGACAGCATTGTCCACGGTGCAACTGCTTGGCGATAGCGCTGTGATGGCGGGGTCTATCACATACGACGGTGAAGAAATGGTAGGCGCTGACGATGCCGCCCTGCGCCGTGTGCGCGGCAACGACATCAGCTTTATTTTCCAAGAACCGATGACGTCGTTGAACCCTCTGCACACCATCGAAAAGCAGTTGGCCGAAAGCATCGAATTGCACCAAGGACTGCGCGGCGCGGCTGTGCGCGTGCGCGTGATTGAATTGCTGGAACGGGTCGGTATTCGCGACGCAGAAAGCCGTATCGAATCTTATCCACACCAGCTGTCTGGTGGGCAGCGGCAGCGTGTGATGATCGCGATGGCGTTGGCAAACGGGCCAGAGTTGTTGATTGCGGATGAACCTACTACGGCCCTTGATGTCACCATCCAAGCGCAGATTTTGGATCTTCTCGCTGACCTCAAACGCGATGAGGGCATGTCGATGTTGTTCATCACCCACGACCTGACAATTGTGCGCAAAATCGCGGACCGCGTTTGTGTGATGAAAGACGGCGAGATAGTTGAGACGGGCGTAACAGCCGAGCTTTTCGCCAACCCGCAACATCCCTATACCCAAACTTTGCTTGCCGCCGAATCCACTGGCGTTCCCGCACCCGTGCCGGACAACGCGCCAGTTGTGTTGGAAACAGACAGTGCAAAGATATGGTTTCCGATCCAACGTGGGCTGCTGAAACGGACCGTCGGTCACGTGAAAGCTGTTAATCAGGCGACCTTGACCGTGCGCGCGGGCGAAACATTGGGCGTGGTTGGCGAAAGCGGGTCGGGTAAAACGACGCTTGCTCTGGCAGTCATGCGGTTGATCCGCTCTGAAGGACGGATCGTGTTTCAAGGTCGCGACATTCATGGTCTGAGCCCACGCCAGATGCGGCCCCTGCGCAGTGAAATGCAGATCGTGTTCCAAGACCCCTATGGATCGCTTAGCCCGCGCATGACCGTGGCGGAAATCATTGCAGAGGGTCTTGGCGTTCACGGTGTCGAACCTGGCCGTGACAGACGCGATATGGTCGCCGAGATTATGGGCGAGGTCGGACTTGATCCAGCCCTGATGGATCGCTACCCGCATGAATTTTCTGGCGGTCAACGGCAGCGTGTTGCAATTGCGCGTGCAATGATACTACGGCCTAAGCTGTTGATTTTGGATGAGCCGACATCAGCGCTTGATATGACAGTGCAGGTGCAGATCGTGCAGCTTTTGCGGGACTTGCAGCAAAAATATGCACTGGCCTATTTGTTCATCAGCCATGACCTGAAAGTTGTGCGCGCACTGTCGCACAAAGTCATGGTCATGAAGCAAGGCGACGTGGTTGAGGCGGGAGATGCGAGCGCGATCTTCGACGCGCCGCAGTCTGAATATACCCGCGCATTGATGGCCGCGGCCTTTGCCGCTGATGTAGCCTAAGAGTTAACTCTCTGACCCGATCATAAAGCACATCGTGCCGCGCGCTTGCAGGCGACGACAGGCCAAATCGGCACCTTCGCGGGTGAGGCCCATAAAGTTTGCGTCGAACCCACCAGAGCGTTGGGTCACACGGCGCAGGGCGCCATCCAGTGCGGTCATCTCGTTCAGGGCAACCTTCAGCAACACCCGTTCTGCGTTGTAACGGGTGTTATAGCGGCCCACGTTCACACCCCAAAGACGTCCGCCAGAGGTTGAAATGCGGGTCACAACTTCTGGTCCTGTATCGACAACCGCCGCAGCCACGATGACCGTGGTCTCGGTCGATGGTCGGGCGATAGGTGTGACGGCAGGTACTGCAGTTGTTGTTGCGATTTGTGTCTCTTGCGGTGGCTCCGCGAGGATAGTGGCAAGTGCTTCTGAGACAGCAGCATCGACGGCCTCTGTAACAACAGAGTTGAGGACGTCAGTATTGAGTGCTGCAACCACGACGTCGGAGGCTGGGGTCGTGGTTGCAGTTGGGCGTGCGACGGGTCGCAAGCTTGTAGCTACGATGCCGCTGACGCGGATCGTTTTACCTGGGTTGCCTGTGGTCACGGTCCCCGTGAGCATCGCGGCTGGCGGATTGGGGCGGCGGATTGTGGCGCGGGATGGGGCGCGGTTAAAGCCCATGTCCATCAATTCCGTGATCCGTGCGTTGCGGGCTGATGTGGATGATCCGCCAAATACGGTCGCAATGACACGTTCTTGGCCGCGCTGCGCAGATGCCACAAGGTTGAACCCTGCCGCACGGGTATATCCGGTTTTGATGCCGTCACCGCCGTCATAGCTGTCAAGCCAGCGACGGTTGGTGTGGCGCACGGTTGCGACGCCTGCATTGGCAGAACGGCGCGAAAAGAGGTTATAATACTGCGGAAAGTCATAGATTACATGACGGCCTAGCACGGACATATCACGTGCTGTCGAGAGGTGACCGGATTGGGTGAGGCCGTTTGCGTTGCGGAATGTCGTGTTGCGCATCCCCATGGCAAGGGCAGTGCGGTTCATTCGGGTTGCGAATGCTTCTTCTGAACCGGAGATCGCTTCGCCGATCGCGGTTGCCGCATCATTGGCTGATTTGACAGCAGCGGCGCGCAGCAAGAACCGCAGCCGGATCGTCTGCCCAGAGCGCAGGCCAAGTTTCGATGGCGGCTCTGACGCAGCGTTGCGGCTGATTTGGACGGGAGTATCGAGTGTGATCTCGCCGCGCTCAATCGCTTGGAACGCGACATAAAGCGTCATCATTTTGGTCAAGGACGCAGGATGCAATCGGGTGTCGGCATTGCGTGAATGCAAGACCTCGCCGGTGCGCGCGTCCATCACCATCGCAGCATAAGGGGCTGCTGATGCACCTATAGGCGCAAGCATGACCGATATTGTTACGATACACGTAAATAGCCCGTGAAGGGCCCACTGTCCCAGACGACTTGTCACGTCGCTTGCCTCACTTTTTACTGCCTCAATGACCCCGAATTTTTCCGGTGGTCTTATTATTATGTCGTGACGCTAACACAGCGTTCGTTTTCAGAAAATACCCTAATTTCAAAGACTTTTGCGGTGATCATGATGGTGTTGGACTATATCTTGCGGTTGCGGTTGCGCAGACTACAAGATAGTCAATTTTTCTGCGTTAGAGGGCACGTTTTCTTTGTGAAACCTTGGGGTTTTCATAAGTTGTATGTGCCTTATATATAACGCAAGCGATACAGGGCGGACCGATGCTGGCAAAGTTCCACATGATGGCGGACAAAAAGGACGACGGTGACGGTGACGTCGGCGTGGTGCTTGAGACGAAGCCAGTCACAAAACGGCCACCTATGTATAAGGTCATGATTTTAAATGATGATTTCACACCGATGGAATTTGTCGTGCATGTGCTGGAACGTTTCTTCGGGCTATCACACGGGCAATCCTTCGAGCTGATGTTGACTGTGCACAAAAAGGGACTCGCGGTGGTCGGCGTATTCAGTCACGAAATTGCAGAGACAAAAGTAGCACAGGTGATGGATTTCGCGCAGCGTCATCAACATCCGTTGCAATGCACAATGGAGAAAGAATAGCGGTTCGCCGCTGTTCGCGTACATATGGCCCAATCCCGACTTTCCACTGCCATTTCAGATGGTTTGCTGACCTTGCCAGAAGGCCGTGTCGCGCTGATGCGTCCATCTGCTGTTTATGATGTTGCACCTTTACCGCGCGAGGCGGTGCAGATCGTACACGGGTTTTATCCCGATGTTGCCGCATGGCAGGGCGCGGGATTTCCCACGTCCCAGGACTTGACCAAAACCTCTGTCGCGATTGTTGTTGTTCCACGCGCAAAGGCGTTGGCCCGCGCGATGGTCGCCGAAGCATGCAAGCACGCCGACCTTGTCATCGTCGATGGGCAGAAAACCGATGGTGTCGATAGCCTGTTCAAAGCGTGCCGCAAGGAATTAGGCAATCTGCCGTCCATCACCAAAGCGCATGGGCGCATCTTTTGGTTTGCAACCACCGACGCATTTTCCAGTTGGGCCGCACCTGAGCCCGCCAAAGGGCCACATGGGTATTTTACCACAGCCGGTGTTTTCTCGGATGGGGCGATTGATGCGGGATCGGCGCTTTTGGCAGAAGCACTGCCGCCCAAACTGCCTGCGCGCATGGCGGATTTCGGGGCAGGGTGGGGGTATCTGGCTGAACCCGTTTTGGCCCGTGCTGGTGTCGCATCGCTTGATCTGATCGAGGCAGAAGCCCTGTCACTGACCTGCGCACGTCTGAACGTCACTGATCCGCGCGTCACGTTTCAATGGGCGGATGCGACTGCGCTTGATGGCCCCGTCTATGACGGTATCGTTATGAACCCGCCATTTCATTCAGGGCGGGCGACTGATCCATCTCTTGGGCGGACGTTCATTCAGGCGGCTGCCCGCAAACTGGCGCCACATGGCAAACTCTGGATGGTTGCGAATCGACATTTGCCCTATGAAGACGCTCTCACGGAGTGTTTCCGCAACGTCGAAACCATTGGCGGCAATGGTGCGTTTAAGCTGATCCACGCCAATCGACCAAACCGCAAAGCCTAAGGAAGCCTTTATGTCATTTTCGATTGCTGGAAAGACTGCGATTGTCACAGGCGCCGCAAACGGTGTCGGCCTTGCGATCGGGCGTCACTTTGTCGAAATGGGCGCAAATGTCGTCTTTGCTGATATGGACGAAAAAGAATTGGTTCACCAAATGGGTGACGACGCGAACAAAGAAGAAAACGTTCGTGTTTTTTCGGGTGATTTGCGCAAAAAGCTGACGATCGCCAACTTGCTGTCCGCAACTATTGATGCGTTCGAGCGTGTGGATATTTTGGTGAACGCGTCACGTCAGGTCATGACGACCGATCCGCTTGATCCTGAAGATACCTCTGTTGAGGAATTGCTGCAGCAAAACACCCTGACTGCGATGCGTGTCAGCCAAGCTGTAGCGCGCCGGATGATCAAACAAGCCGATGGCGAAACCAGTGGTAGCGTGGGATCGATTGTGAATATCAGTTCGATCGCCGCACGGCGCGCCCATCCTGATTTGTTGGCCTATTCCGTCAGCTCGGCGGCGTTGGATCAAATGACCCGCTCTATGGCAGTCGCACTTGCGCCGCATGGCATTCGTATCAACGCGGTCGCTTTTGGCAGCGTGATGAGTGCGAGCCTCAAGGGATCGCTCAAGAACGATGACGACCTGCGCGAATCAATCGTGGAAAACACCCCTCTTCACCGGATCGCGGGCCCCGGTGAGGTATCAGATGCGGTGCAATATCTGGCCTCCGATGCGTCAGCCTTTGTGACAGGTCAGATCATTACCGTAGATGGGGGCCGGACCTTGATCGACCCGGCCGCCGTTTCAGCACATTAGTCAGCTTGGATGCGTTGCAATGCACTGCACGATCGCTTGATTGGCGGCTGGTTGCGTTTGCGACAGGCGTTCTTGCAACGACGTCAGTTTTGCACGTTCCGCGTTCAGGTCGATGGCGACTGGTACGGTGGTGCTGAACGTATCGGTTTCATCGCATGAAAAGAGGAACGTTGTTCCATCCTCGTTGCGCCCGCGGCAGGTCCCACGCACAGTCCGCACGTCTTGGCGTTGCTCCAACGCGTAACCGCGTGAAATGTTGCGTTCGGTCTGGTTTATCAACGCGCTGAGCACGCGGGTGTCGCGGCTGACTTCGTTGATGCATTGTTCGCGGGGCGTCGCGCAGGCAGCTAAAGCAACGAGCGGAACTAACATAAGGGCGGTGCGCATAGCGGTTCTCCGGATTTGATCTGGTTCATCGCAAAGCGATCATTAAGGTGCATAAAAGTGATTGTGCAGTGATATACAATATCAACGGATAAGGACGAGGCATGTCAGACGGTTTTGAGGCGGAAAAGAGCACAGCATCAGCATGGTTTCGTACTTTGCGTGACGAGATCGTCGGGGCATTCGAGGGGCTAGAAGACAGCCAAGCTGGTGATGTACCCGCCGGACGGTTTGAAGTCAGCGAAACGACACGGACCTCTGATGATGGATCTGACGCGGGCGGCGGCGTGATGTCGGTGATGCGCGGTGGTCGCGTCTTTGAAAAAGTCGGTGTGAATATCTCGACGGTTTATGGCCAGTTGGGTGACGCCGCCCAAAAAGCAATGGCCGCACGCGGTGTACCCGGCATGGCCGAAGATCCGCGGTTTTGGGCGTCAGGCATTTCATTGGTCGCGCATATGCAAAACCCGCATGCCCCTGCCGTCCATATGAATACGCGCATGTTCTGGACACCCCATGCCTGGTGGTTTGGTGGTGGGTCGGACTTGAACCCTTGTATTGAATATGCCGAAGACACCGCACATTTTCATGCGACCCAGAAGACCCATCTCGATCCGCATGGGGATGACCACTACCCCAAGCTCAAGGCGTGGGCGGACGAGTATTTCTATATTCCGCACCGCAATCGTGCGCGTGGCGTTGGTGGCATCTTTATGGATGATTATTGCACGGGTGACTGGGCTGCTGATTTTGCACTGACCCAAGACATTGGTCGTGCATTTCTGCCTGCCTACGTGCCCCTTGTCGAAAAACGTCGCAACACGCCATGGGACGATGCGGACAAAGACACGCAATTGATCCACCGTGGCTTATATGCGGAATATAACCTTGTGTATGACCGTGGCACTAAATTCGGTCTGACAACGGGCCATGACGCGAATGCCGTGTTAATGAGCCTTCCGCCAATGGCAAAATGGGTCTGACTTAGTCGACTTTGATGAACCGCGGCCCCGCGATATCACGGTCACTGTCGCTGAGGGTGGTCGTCTGGACGATTGTCGGTTGCTCTGGTTCTGCCTGGACGGTTTCCGCCTGCAAAGACCTTGGCAGGATCCGTCCTGCCGCCATTTGCGTCATCATAAACTGGATGGCGATGGCAGGGGTTTGCGGGCCCATGATCCGCGCGACCATTGTGTAGGTATAGGGCGGTGCGACGGCGACAATGACCTTCGCCGCACGCATAGGACGCAAACCGATCGGATAGGATGTGCCGGGTTGTGCGCCTAATGCTGCGGTCTCTTTTTCGTTCGCAGGAATAAAGATGAGCCATGCGCAAAATAAGAGCAGGCTCGCCCGTGCGATCGCTCGGACGCTGTGGAAAACCAACCGGAATGTCAGCGGTATGTGCAAGTGTAGATCCCTTTCGTTGAGCGGAGCCTACCTCATTTCAGCGTAAAATCTACGCCCCGCGTACGGTGTCAATCATCAACTGCACATTGTCGGGTTTGCCATCTGGCGTGATACCGTGGCCAAGGTTGAAGATATGCGGACCCTTTGAGAACGCATCGCAAATGCGCCGCGTCTCAGACACCAAGGCATCGCCACCCGTGACCATATGCGACGACTTGAGGTTGCCCTGCACGCAGCCGTCTTTTTGCACGTGCTCTGCGGCCCATGCTGCATCAACGCCGTCATCCAATGCGATACAATCGGCACCGATGGCCGCGTGCATGCCGACATTGCGTGTGCCTGCACCGCGCGGGAATGCGATGATCGGCACAGTAGGGTGCTTTTCTTTCAGGGCTGCCGTGATGCGCTGCATTGGCTTGACCGAGAATTCAATGAAATCATCATCCTGCAAGGAACCTGCCCAGCTATCAAACAGTTTGACGCATTCTGCTCCTGCTTGGATTTGCATCGAAAGGTATTCGATGGTGCCTTCGGTGATGCGGTTAATCAATCCTTCGAACACTGCACGGTTTTCGGCTTTGAGCGCGTGTGCGGGGGCTTGATCGGGTGTGCCTTGGCCCGCGATCATATAGGTCGCTACTGTCCACGGGGACCCAGCAAAGCCGATCAAAGTCGTCTCGCTTGGCAATTCGCGCGACAGAATTTTGACGGTTTCGTAAATCGGGTTCAGCGTGTCGTGGATGGCATCAAGCGGCTTTAGCTGCGCCAACTCATCTGCCGTTGTGATTGTGGACAATCGGGGGCCTTCGCCAGTGACGAACCAAAGGTCCGCGCCCAAGGCCTGAGGCAGTAGTAAAATATCTGCAAAAAGGATTGCGGCATCAAAGCCAAAGCGACGGATCGGCTGCAATGTGACTTCTGCTGCCAATTCGGGATTATAGCATAGCGACAGGAAATCACCTGCCTGTGCGCGGGTGGCTTTGTATTCAGGCAAATACCGCCCCGCCTGACGCATCATCCAAATCGGAGGTGTTGGAAGTGTTTCGCCCGCGAGAGCCCGAAGAATGGTCTTTTTCTGCGCCATAAGTTGTCCCTTTTTATCGCGCCAGTGGTCCCAACTGCAGATCATGATGTCAAGAGAGTTGTCAGCCTAGGTTGACAGGTTTAACACTCAATTCATGACAGATTTCATGCCCACATCCGCCTCGCCTTTCAAGATTGGAACACGCGGTTCGCCGCTTGCACTTGCGCAAGCACACGAGACGCGCTCGCGCCTTATGGCCGCGTTCGATTTGCCCCAAGATGCCTTTGCGATCTGTGTGATTAAGGTCATGGGTGACGCCATTCAGGACCGCCCGCTCAAGGAAATCGGTGGCAAAGGTCTATTCACACGCGAGATTGAAGACGCCTTGCTTGATGGGTCCATCGATATTGCTGTGCATTCGATGAAAGATATGCCGGTCGATCAACCCGTTGGCTTGTTAATTGACACGTATCTGCCGCGCGAAGATGTGCGTGATGCGTTTGTATCGTTCAATGCCAAAGGTCTCGATGATCTGGCACAAGGTGCCACAGTGGGCACATCGTCGCTCCGCCGCCGCTCGCAATTGCTAGCAAAGCGTCCTGATCTGAACATCGTCGAATTTCGCGGCAACGTGCAGACACGTCTGAAAAAGCTTGGTGATGGCGTGGCCGAGGCGACGTTTCTAGCTATGGCTGGCCTGAACCGTTTGGGCATGACCGATGTGCCGCGCACCGCCGTAACCCCAGAAGATATGTTGCCTGCGGTCGCTCAAGGCGCGATTGGGATTGAACGGCGCGCTGATGACAGTCGCGCTGCAGAAATGCTTGCGGCTATTCACCACGGCCCAACTGGCCAGCGTTTGGCGGCAGAGCGGTCGTTCTTGGCGCATCTTGATGGGTCATGCGAAACCCCGATTGGCAGTTTGGCTGAATTGGACGGCGGTAATCTGCGTTTGCGTGGTGAAATCCTACGGACCGATGGCTCGCAAGTGTTCAGTGATGAGGCGACAGGCCTGATCGAAGATGGCGCAGAGATGGGCCGCGCAATGGCTGCCAAACTGCTGGCGCAAGCGGGACCCGACTTTTTCGACCATTAAGCGGGCGGGATCACCTTACCGGGGTTCAGGATGTTGTTGGGATCAAGGGCCGCCTTGATCGCGCGCATTGCATCAAGTGCTACGGGGTCTTTGCGGCGCTTCATGGTTTCCAGCTTTGACACGCCGATCCCGTGCTCTGCGCTAAACGATCCGCCTAACTCTTGCACAACATCTTCAACCGCTTCGACCAACGCGTCCATGACAGCGGGATCATTGCGGCTGATATAGCTAGTGTGGTGGATATTGCCGTCGCCCAAGTGCGCCACGATGACTTCGCTGGCGTCCGGATCGATAGCTTTGATGCGCGGTGTCAGCATCGCCTCGAATGTGGCGATTTTATCAAGCGGGAGGGCCACGTCGGTATTCACGAATACGCCGCCGAAGAACGCAACTTCGCCTGCATCTTCGCGGCGTTTCCAAATGGCGCGGCGCTGGGTTTCGTTTTGCGCGATGACAGCATCTAGGACGGTGCCTTCTTCCAACATCTGCCCAAGCGTGTCCTCTAATGCACTGACAACAGGCATGCTGCCGTCGGGATTTGGGACTGCATCACGGGCCATGGTGGCAGCGACTTCGATCATGATATTCACGTCATATTCGGTATCAAACGGGAGCTGGCTTTCTGTGAAAAGCTGGCGATGTTTGTCGATGTAGCTGCGCGGCATGTATTCAAACGCCTCTACACCACCGCCGGTTTCATCTTGCAGACGGTGCAGCAGCGTAAGGGCATCTGCCAGCGACGGCACGGCGACCATGGCGGTCGCATAAGCTTGCGGTTTTGGGCGCAATTTCAAGACCGCTGCGGTGATGATCCCCAGTGTGCCTTCGGCCCCGATCACCAGATTGCGCAGATCAAGTCCCGAGTTGTCTTTGTGCAGCGCGCTCATCAAATTCATGATGCGGCCATCGGCCATGACGACCTCTAGGCCAAGGCACAGGCCGCGCGTGCTGCCATAACGGACAACGTTGGACCCGCCCGCATTCGTGGACAGCAAGCCACCGATCATCGCAGACCCGCGCGCGCCCAAGGTCAACGGAAAGATCAGATCATGCGCTTCTGCTGCATCGTGAAGGGTGGACAGGATCACACCTGCGCCGACTGTTGCGGTGCGCGCGACCGCGTTGATGTCAGTGATTTCATTCAGGCGCTCAACCGACAGCATCAGCGCGTCTTGGGCTAGTGTCGCCCCTGTCAGGCCAGTCCTGCCAGAAGCGGGGACAACGGGCGTCTTCGTCGCATTCGCAATCTTGAGGATCGCCGCAACCTCTGCCGTGTTTGCAGGGCGCAAAACGGCCAACGGGGTCGAAGTATACGCGCCAGTCCAATCCTTACCGTAGGGTGCCGCGTCACTGCCTGTGAGCACGTGGGCTGCTCCGATTGCAGCGGTGATCTGGGTAAGAACGGTCATGGGGCCTCGTGCATTGATTTTGGTCAGGCTAGCGCGAAATCAATGGCGCTGAAAGACATGGCTTTACGCCTTGTCGCGGTTCGGGTTTTGCATGGCGTAGGTGGTGCAGGGTTGGTCATAGTGGGATTCGGTCCCGCGAAAGGACATGCCGACGCGCTCCATTACACGGTGCGAGGCAATGTTCTTGGGGTCGGCGACAGCGATGACATAGGCGGCGCCTATTACGTCGAATGCGTAATCTGCGACGGCCTTTCCCGCTTCGGTGGCATAGCCATGCCCCGTTGATGCGGTTGCCAAACGCCAACCAATTTCAAGGTCCGCATCCGCCTTGTTGGCGACGTTTTGCATGCAAGCGGCACCTATCACGCTGTCCGTTGCGCGCGCAATGATCGCCCACCAGCTATAGCCAAGCCGTTCCCAGCGTTCCCGCACGCGGGCAATGGTTGCATGCGTTGTATCAATCGTTTCAGGCGTGACGTTACTTAGAAATTTCATCACCTGCGGTTCATTGTTGATCGTGTTCAGAAAAGGCGCGTGATGGATCGCAAAGGGCTCAAGCCGGAGCCTTTGTGTGGTGATTGTCGCGGATTTGAAAATATCGGTCATGACCCAGAGTTTGACATGCGTCAGGTCGGAACAAAAGCGTCTGTCGATCTTAACCGAGCCACTCTCATGGTATCAAAAGTGGGGTGGTGGTGGCGTGAGGGAGACTTGAACTCCCGACCTATCGATTATGAGTCGATCGCTCTAACCAACTGAGCTACCGCGCC
>CBDTVI010000052.1:0-12272 GCA_965364065.1 uncultured Yoonia sp.
GATGTTGAGCATATAAAGCGGGCCGGTCAGCATCAGCAAATTTACAAAAAAGCTGAAAATCGCGACCATCCAATAAAGGGGGCGGCTCTTGCTGCGTGTCTCGCGCAATTCAGCGCGGCCTTTGGCGTTCAGTTCGTCAGACATGATGGTGTCGGGGCCTCATCAAGTATTTCTATGCGATGTATTAGCTTATACAGATTTTCCATAGCGTGAACAGAAGCACCATTTTTGATTTGTCGTAATATCGCACTTAAAATAATTTCCAGTTTCGATAGTCACTCCACGCCTTGGCAGAACCATTTGCTTAGATAGCCCCTTTGGGTTGGGCATTTTGACCACCATTCTTGCTGTTTGGCTATGTTGCGGCGTCTTTAGTCAGACTGCCAACGCAGTGTCGAAGAATGATCGCCACAGTAGGCGCACACTAGTTCGTCCCGCCAGTGATAATATTATCAAGCAGATTAAGGATCGCCTGATCAAGCACCTCGCCACCTTGGCTTTCTAGGATGCCTGCGGTCGCAGGGCGTTGCGGGATCATCATAGGCAGCGGGGTAGGTTGCATGCCGTCTAACACACGTACCATTGTTTCGCGCCAGATCGTGGCGGGCAGCCCACCGCCAGTGACGCCGGATAGACGACTGTTGTCGTCATAACCCATCCAAACGCCTGTAACGTAATCACCCGTAAATCCGATAAACCACGCATCGCGCGATCCTTGCGTCGTGCCGGATTTGCCTGCGATATCCCAGCCGTCGATCCGCGCGCGGCGTCCTGTGCCTTCTTCGACGACTTTGGACATCATCCAGGTCAATTGGCGGGCAGCGTCTTCGCGGATGATCCGCTCACCGATGCCAGCGCCTTGGGCGTCCATAAGTGTAGTATCGTCACCCATAAAGCGCAGTTCCGTCAGCCCGTAGGGTGTGACTTCTGATCCGCCATTGAGGATACCCGCGAATGCGCCAGTCATTTCCAGCAATGTGCTTTCCGACACGCCCAGCGCCAAAGCGGGGCCAGCGGCCAAATCACCGTCGATGCCAAAACCAGCGGCGACATTGCGGACCAATTCGCGGCCCACGCTTTCGGAGATGAGGATCGCGGGGATATTGCGGCTTTCAGCCAAAGCTTGGACCATCGTGATAGGCCCCTTGAATTCACGGTCATAGTTTGCGGGGCACCATTGCGGCGACCCGCGCCTCGTCCAGCAGGTCGGGGCATCGTCGATCATATCGTATGGTGACATTCCCAGATCGAGGGCGGCTGCATAGATGAATGGCTTAAATGCCGATCCAGTTTGCCGGAGCGCTTGGGTCGCGCGGTTAAACGCGCCTGTCGCATTGATATTGCGCCCGCCAACCATGGCACGCACGGCACCGTCAGCTGACATGACAACAATTGCGGCTTGCGCTTCTGATCCTTCGCGCACGTCGTTTTCAAACACCGAAATCAAGGCTTCTTCTGCCGCAATTTGGATGCGTTGATCCAAAGTAGAGCGGATGATGACGTCTTCGGTCGTGTTGCTGGTAAAGAAGGACGGGCCGCTGTCCATGACCCAATCTGCAAAAAATCCGCCTGAACTGGCGCGGGCGGCGTCCGACAATGTTGCTGGGTTCGTCAGTGCGTCGCGGGCTTGGGCTGCGGTCAGGTAGGATTGCTGTTCCATCAATCCGATCACAATGGCGGCACGGTCTTGCGCACGCTCAAGGCTGCGCGTGGGCGCGTTGGCCGAAGGTGCTGTCAGCAATCCGGCAAGCATCGCGGCTTGGGCGGGGCTGACTTCGGCGGCTGAAATACCAAAATAGCGCTGGGCTGCGGCCTCGAACCCGCGGCTACCCGCGCCTAGATAGGCGCGGTTTAGATAGATCGTGAGGATCTCTTCTTTGGAATAGGCGATTTCCATGCCGATTGAAAACATCGCCTCGCGGGCTTTGCGCCACAGCGATCCGCGACGACAATCCGCCTCGTATGCGGCTTCGGTTTCCCAGCGGCCCGCGTCATACGGCACGCCAAGGCACAGAAGTTTCGCAGTTTGTTGGGTTATCGTAGAGCCACCGTTGCCCGACAACGGACCGCGCCCTTCGCTTAAGTTAATGCGCACGGCAGAGGCGATGCCGCGGGGCGAAAGCCCGAAGTGGCGATAGAAGCGTTTGTCTTCCGTGGCGACCACGGCGTTGTGCAGGTGTGGTGAAACGGTTTGCGTCGTGACCATGCCGCCGAATTGGTCCCCGCGCCACGCAAACACGTCGCCATGCAGGTCGGTGATTGTGACGGACCCACGGGCGCGGCCATCGATCAGATCGGCCATCGCGGGCATCTGGGATGCAAAGTAAAATGAAAAACCCGCAACAATGAGGCCGACAACAAGTCCGACACGCCAGGTAAATGCCCAGATCAAGTGAAACAGCCACCGAAAAGGCGTCAGGAACCAACCAATGAAGCCGCGCGGCTTGGCCTTGCGGGGGGGCGCTTTGCGCCTTGCCGCTGGTTTGGCGGTTTTCTTGACGGGTGCTGCCTTCTTTTTCGCGGCCGGTTTTGCGGCATAGCGCTTGTCGGCCACCAAAGGAGGGCGTTTCTTGCCGTTTCCACTCATGTTCTGCTCGATTGACTGTTTTGGTCTATTTTGCAGACACCTTAAACTGACTTGTGGGGAATGTCGCGGGTGATGCTGCGTCCGATTCGCCTTTTTTGACCGCCTAAATTTTAATCGCGGGGGTCGATATGTGCAAAAATTGTGCAACTCGCGGTGAAAACACGTCCCTTCGCACCTGCAGCAATCTTGTTGATCCGGGCAGCGCGGGCTTTGTCTGTCCTTGCAAGCGGGTGCCGTGAACGGTGCCACGCAATAGAATTTTGCAAGGGGAAGATCGTGAAACTCATCATTGCAACAATCAAACCGTTCAAGCTTGAGGAGGTCCGCGAAGCGCTGACCACCGTGGGCGTGCGCGGCATGATGGTGTCTGAAATCAAAGGCTTTGGCTCACAGTCCGGGCACACTGAAATTTACCGTGGCGCAGAATATGCTGTGAACTTTGTGCCAAAGGTCAAACTTGAGATCGTCGTGCAAGACAGCATGGCAGATCAGGTCGTCCAGACGATCGCCAGCACCGCCAAGACCGAAAAAATCGGCGACGGCAAGATTTTCGTTCTCGACGTAGAAGGCGCCGTTCGCGTGCGCACCGGCGAGACCAACGATGACGCGCTTTGATCGCGTGAACTGAGGGACATTATTATGAAATTGACTAAATATCTAACGGTTGGTGCAGCGCTTACGCTTCTTCCGACCTTCGCACTGGCACAGGACGCGGCCCCGTCGTTTGACGAAATCGGCCCCTACCTGATGACCACTTTGCTGTTCTTGATCGGTGGCTTCCTTGTTTTCTGGATGGCGGCTGGTTTTGCGATGCTAGAGGCAGGCCTCGTGCGCGGCAAAAACGTTGCCACGCAGCTGACTAAGAACATCGCGCTCTATTCACTGTCCGCAATCATGTATTGGTTGGTTGGCTTTAACCTGATGTACCCGGGCGATGCTTGGATCATGCAGGGCTGGTTTGGCACGATCTCGCCAACAGAGCTTGAGCCTGTCGGTCTTGCTGCTGCTGATGCAGCACTTGATTATGCGTCCGTTGCGTCTGACTTCTTCTTCCAGTTGATGTTCTGTGCAACCACAGCATCCATCGTGTCCGGCACATTGGCCGAGCGCATCAAACTGTGGCCATTCTTGTTCTTCGTAGTAATCCTGACAGGCCTCATCTACCCAATCGGCGCAAGCTGGCAGTGGGGCGGCGGCTGGTTGTCTGAAGCTGGTTTCTATGACTTCGCAGGTTCCACAGTTGTGCACGCCGCTGGTGGTTTCGCAGCGCTGGCAGGTGCCATCGTCCTGGGTGCCCGTATCGGCAAATACAAAGACGGCAAGACAATCCCGATGCCGGGTTCAAACCTTGCACTCGCAACACTGGGTACGTTTATCCTGTGGATGGGTTGGTTTGGCTTTAACGGTGGTTCGCAGCTAGCTGCTGGTACCGTTGGTGACATGACTGACGTTGGTCGTATCTTTGCCAACACCAACATGGCTGCTGCTGCCGGTGCTATCGCGGCCTTGGTCATGAGCCAAGTGATGTACGGCAAGCCCGACCTGACGATGGTTCTGAACGGTGCACTTGCCGGTCTGGTATCCATCACAGCCAGCCCGCTTGAGCCGACACTGTTTGGTTCGCTTTGGATTGGTGCTGTTGGTGGTATCATCGTGGTCTTTGCTGTCCCAATGCTGGACAAGTTCAAAATCGACGACGTGGTCGGTGCGATCCCGGTCCACCTGCTTGCCGGTTTCTGGGGAACAATGGTTGTGCCGATCTACGCAGATGCATCCTTTGGCACGCAGCTCTTGGGCTTTGTCGCAATCGGTGGCTTTACCTTCGTGGTCAGCTTGGTGGTGTGGACGATCCTGAAAGGTGTTGTCGGCATCCGCGTCTCTGAGGAATCCGAGATCAACGGCTTGGACGTGTCCGAGTTGGGGATGGAAGCATATCCTGAGTTTTCAAAGGGCTGATAACCTTCCGATCAGTTCTTCACGACTGACCCGGGCGTTCGCGCCCGGGTTTTTTGCGAGGTGGCGGATGATTGCCCGCTGAGAAGTTTAAAATCGGTAGATTATTCGATAAATATAAAAAATTGCGCAGATAACTGTCGCACAAAGTGTATCACCCGACCTATTCTGCGATGAAATCCCGCAAGCCCGCGCGATATTACGTGTTGAAACCGAATCTCTTACTGACGGAGCCTTTCCATGATCCAGACACCTTATCTTTTGTTCCTCGGCGATGCCCCCGATCAGCTATCCGCGAAAGTGGCCCAAGGCATCAAAGACTGGCGGCCCGAGAACGCCGTCGGGCAGTTCCGGATGGAAGGCTGTGGAGCAGATGTTGGCATCAGCGACATGACCTTGGAAGAGGCAAAAGCTGCGGGTGCAAAGACGCTGGTCATTGGTGTCGCGAACCGTGGTGGGTATATCTCTAATGCTTGGAAAGAGGTTTTGGTACAGGCGTTGCAGATGGGTTTTGACATTGCCTCTGGACTGCACAACCTTCTGCGAGATGAAGACCAATTGATGGCGGCGGCCCGCGTGAATGGCCAGACGCTGTTTGATGTACGCATCCCGTCCGTCGCTTATCCGATTGCCAACGGCAAGAAACGCACTGGCAAACGTTGCCTTGCCATTGGCACTGATTGTTCTGTGGGCAAGATGTACACGGCGCTGGCCATGGATATCGAAATGCAAAAACGCGGAATGAAATCAACATTCCGCCCAACTGGGCAAACCGGCATTTTGATCACCGGCGGTGGTGTGCCTCTGGACGCAGTCATCGCTGACTTTATGGCAGGTGCGGTTGAGTATCTGACGCCTGACAACGACGCAGATCATTGGGATCATATTGAGGGGCAAGGCAGTCTTTTTCACGCGTCATATTCTGGCGTCACCATGGCGTTGATCCACGGTGGACAGCCCGATGCGATGATCCTGTCGCATGAGCCGACCCGTACGCATATGCGCGGTCTGCCAGACTATGATCTGCCAAGCCTTGAGACACTGCGCGACACGGCATTGCCGATTGCACGTATTGTGAACCCGAATTGTCAGATCGTTGGCGTGTCCGTGAATACGCAACATTTGTCAGAGGACGAAGCATTGGCCTATATGGCCGAGGTCGAGGATCGGATGGGCTTGCCGACGGTCGATACTTTCCGGCAGGGTGCGGCACGTCTGGTGGATGCTCTCGAAAAACTTTGAGGCCTCCGGCGGGGATATTTATGCTCGGAAGAAGGGTTGCCATGCAAATTAGCGTAGCGCGTGATGTTTTTCAGTTGGCGCAGGTTTTTACGATCAGTCGTGGATCGCGCACGCAAGCCGAAGTCTTGACCGTGACAGTCGAGGCGGATGGTGTGCGTGGTGTGGGCGAGTGCGTGCCTTACGCCCGCTATGGCGAGACATTAGAGAGTGTGACCGCGCAAATTGCGGATTTTTCAGGGAGCTGGGAGAGCCTGCAGCAGGCGTTGCCTGCGGGCGCGGCGCGCAATGCGCTTGATTGTGCGTTTTGGGACCATGCCGCAAAGACTGCGGGCAAACGGGTTTGGGACCTATTGGGGCTTCCGGTGCCGCGTCCAGAGATCACGGCTTATACATTGTCGCTGGATACCCCTGATGCGATGCAATTGCAGGCAGCAAAGAATGCTTTTCGGCCGCTTTTGAAAATCAAATTGGGTACACCAGATGATATGGCGCGTCTTGAAGCTGTGCGCCGTGGTGCGCCGGATGCGCGTATCATCGTCGATGCCAACGAAGGTTGGACCGCTGAAGTCTATGCCGATCTTGCCCCGCACCTTATCCGCCTTGGTGTGCAGATGGTTGAACAGCCGTTGCCTGCAGGTCAGGACGATATGCTGGCAGAAATTGCCCGCCCCTTGCCTGTTTGTGCTGATGAAAGCTGTCATGACCGCGCCAGTCTGCCGAGTTTGAGCGGCAAATACGACATGGTGAATATTAAGTTGGATAAAACCGGTGGCCTGACCGAAGCGCTGGCGCTGAAGACCCAAGCTATCAACGAAGGCTACGGTGTGATGGTCGGTTGCATGGTTGGATCGTCGCTTGCCATGGCACCCGCCACGATTTTGGCCCAAGGCGTGGCATTCACGGACCTTGACGGGCCGTTGTTATTGGCCGAAGACCGTGACCAACCACTGGAATTTGATGAAAAAGGCGTGCACCCGCCCGCCGCAGCACTTTGGGGATGAACATGCGCACAGTCTATGTCAACGGCGAGTATTTGCCCGAAAACGAAGCCAAAGTTTCGATCTTTGATCGCGGGTTTTTGATGGCCGATGGTGTTTACGAAGTGACGTCCGTGCTGGACGGCAAGCTGATTGATTTCGCAGGTCACGCGAAGCGGTTAGAGCGTTCACTGAACGAGCTGGACATGCCACATCCTGAGGTTCTGCCTGAATTGCTAGAGGTACACCGTGAATTGGTGCGCTTGAACAGTATCGAAGAGGGCATGATCTATTTGCAGATCACCCGCGGCGCACCTGATGACCGCGATTTTGTGTTCCCTGATCCAGAAACGACCACGCCGACGGTGGTTTTATTCACCCAAAATAAACCCGGATTGGCGAACAACCCTGCGGCCAAGAAGGGGATCAAAGTGATTTCCATTGAAGATCAGCGCTGGGCGCGGCGTGATATTAAAACCGTTCAGTTGCTGTTCCCATCAATGGGCAAGATGATGGCTAAGGCTGCAGGTGTAGACGATGCATGGATGGTTGAAGATGGTGCCGTGACCGAAGGTACGTCCAACAACGCCTACATCATCAAAGGTAACACGATCATCACCCGCCATCTGGGCAATGAAATTCTGAGCGGTATTACCCGCGCCGCGGTCCTGCGTTTCGCCAACGAAGCGCAGATGCAGGTCGAAGAACGCAGCTTTACGATTGCAGAGGCACAAGATGCGGATGAGGCGTTTATCACATCCGCCAGCACGTTCGTGATGCCCGTAGTTGAGGTGGATGGTGTGGCCGTCGGCGATGGTGAGCCGGGGCCAATTGCTGCGCGGTTGCGCGAAATTTATCTAGAAGAGAGCCGCAAAGTCGCCGTGTAGGGCGGGGGTTTCCCCGACACATACGTCAATTCTTGGATCAGAACGCGGGCCTACCCGTGTGCTTCGTCTTGCAGTTCTTTCGCGCGCTCTGGCCCCACACCCAGAATTGCTTCGATTTCATGCAGTAACCGGTCTTCGACTTCCTTGTTGATCCCGTCGGCGTAGACAACCCGCCAAAGTGCAACCAACGTTGCTTCAATTTCAGCGGTGCTGATTGCGTGCTCTAGAATAGTGGCGAATTTCGTGGTTTCAGGGATCGCCCTTTCCAGCAGTTCGCATTCAGCCCGCATCTTGGCCGCCTGCACAGGGTTTAGCCCATGGCGTTCGCGCAGAACTTTGTCGATCTGGGCTATCTCCTCGACCAAGTATGTGTCGTCCGCTTTGGCCGCGCGCACCAGCAATGCACCCAATGCATGTTGTGCGTCAGCCTCTGGCAGGGGCGTGTGATATCCTGCGGGGTTGCCAAAAAAGGCGGTCATTCGTTCAAGCATGTTGTGTTATCCGTGGCTGTCTTTGAAGGCTTCTTGGGCCTTGGGTGTGGCTTCGGTCTGGTACTTTTCTTTCCATTCCGGAAACGGCATGCCGTAGAAAGCCTCGCGGCCTTCGTCTTTGGTCATTTCAATGCCACGTTCGTTTGCGGCCTCTTGATACCAGCGCGACAGGCAGTTCCGGCAAAATCCTGCGAGGTTCATCATGTCGATGTTTTGCGCGTCAGTCCGGTCTTCCATCAGGTGCTTTTGCAGACGGCGGAATGCGGCAGCTTCGAGTTCGATACGTGTTTGGTCGTCCATATCAATTTCCCTTCATAGACCCGATCGGGCCAGTACATTTGCTAATATAGGGGCCAATCTGTTGGCCCAAAGGGTTTGACCTGCTTCATCTGCAATCAAATCCTGACGTAATTCAATCAAGACATTTGGGCGGCCTTGTTGCAAGGCATGTCTGTCAACGGCGTCACCGGGCAAATGCCCTGCGTAAGGTTCGTTGTCGCCAGTGCACCAGCCCTGTGCGCGGCACGCGGCCATGAACGGCATCGCGAGCCGTGTGTCGCTCGCATAAAGCACACCAATTTCCCAAGGACGCGGTGCGCGGCTGCGCAGGCGTGGGGTGAAACTGTGGACTGCGCAAATGATAGGGCCAGAGATTTTGTTGGCCAGATCCGTGTAGGCTACGTGGTAGGGGCGGTAAAGTCGGCGCAGACGGTCTTCGATTTCGGCTGCATCGGCGTTGCGATTGGCCGGAATGATGGTGCCGTCGTAAAGACGCATCATGATGGTCGGGTCGTCTTCGCCACGATTGGGGTCACAAACCAGCCGAGAGAACCGTGATAGAATTGCAGGACTATTGAGTGCCTCAGACAATTTACGGGTGACACCTTCAGCACCGATGTCATAGGCGATGTGGCGCCCCATATCTTTGGCAGGCAAGCCCAGATCGCCGCCATGCACCCAATCGGGCACATTGTTCGTCGCATGATCGCAGCTGATCAGCCACCGTCCGGGCCGGTCCGCGCCCAAAATTTCAAATGGTTCATCGGTCATGTTGGTGTCATTCCTTTGTCACCGCATTTAGGCTAATTGTAACTGGAATGGAATTGCGCAATAAGAGCGCAACTTGTGCTGTTACCGCTAACGGTACTGCTAGACGAAGGAAATATTATGAGACGCCACCGCAATGTAAAAATTGTCGCCACACTTGGCCCCGCTTCGAATGACTACAAGATGATCCGTGCGCTTCACGAGGCTGGCGCGGACGTGTTTCGCCTGAATATGTCGCACGGTGATCATGCCGAGATTAAGGCGCGCCACGCGATTATTCGTCAGGTCGAAAAAGATCTTGATAGCCCGATCGCTATTTTGGCTGATTTGCAAGGACCGAAACTGCGTGTGGGTGTGTTCGCTAATGGCGAAGAAGAATTGATCCCCGGTGCTTCCTTCCGCCTTGATCTGGATGATGCAGAGGGTGATGTGAACCGCGCCACGCTGCCCCATAAGGAAATTTTCGACGCACTAGAGCCAGGCGCGCATTTGTTGGTAAACGACGGTAAGATCAAGTTGCGGGTCAAGGATTGCGGCGCAACCTTTGCTAACTGCGAAGTGATTGTTGGCGGTACGATTTCCAACCGCAAAGGCGTAAATGTCCCCGACGTTGTTTTGCCGTTGGCTGCATTGTCTGACAAGGACCGCAAAGATCTCGAATTCGTTTGTGAATTGGGCGTCGACTGGCTGGCATTGTCTTTTGTGCAGCGTCCCGCAGACGTGGAAGAGGCCCGCAAACTTTGCAAAGGTCGCGCTGCGATCATGTCAAAGATCGAAAAGCCCAATGCGGTAAAGATGTTTGATGAAATCCTTGCGGTCTCTGACGGGATTATGGTTGCGCGTGGTGATCTGGGTGTCGAATTGCCGGTCCAAAACGTCCCGCCTATTCAAAAGCAGTTGGTGCGCAAATCACGCGCTGCGGCCAAGCCGGTGATTGTGGCGACGCAGATGCTGGAATCCATGATCGATTCGCCGATGCCAACGCGTGCCGAAGTGTCCGATGTTGCAACCGCAATCTATGAAGGTGCCGACGCGATCATGCTATCTGCGGAATCAGCCGCGGGTTCATACCCGATCGAAGCCGTCACCACGATGAGCAATGTTGCAGGCGAGGTCGAAGCAGACCCGACCTACACAGAAATTATCGAAGCCTCGCGCAGGGCCGACGGCAAAACAGTCGCAGACGGCATCGTATCTGCTGCGCGCGAAATTGCCGAAACGACAGACGTCAAAGCGATCTGCTGTTTCTCGCAATCTGGCACAACAGCTTTGCTTGTCTCGCGTGAACGTCCGCGCGTGCCAATTATTGCACTGACCAATCACATCGAAACAGCCCGCCGCCTATGTCTCTCATGGGGGACGAACTGTGTAGTGACGGGTCATGTGGACCGCTTCAAGGATGCAGTGATCGAAGCTGTGCGTGCCGCTAGGGCCCAAGGTTTGGCGACAGAGGAAGACATGGTTGTTGTCACCGCGGGTGTGCCGTTCAACACGCCAGGATCCACGAATATCTTGCGTGTGGCCCCTTGCGCAGAACGTTTGATCTATGCGGTCGATACTGATTAAACTACGCCCAGTATATCTGTAAGGGCAGCATCAATGGATTTCGATCTGATCTTTGTTATTGGGGTGGCCTTGGCCGCTTTCGCGATCCCATCGTTTGTGAGCGCGTATGCGGACCGTCGTTGGCCCAAGCAGGCTGTTTTAATGCTGCTGATTGCGGGCGGTGCGATTGTTTATGCAATGCGGGAAAACCCTGATGTTTATTCAATTGCTGCGATCGATGACACGATCCTTACAGTCTTAGGGCGGTACCTGAACTAACCGCTTGCACACATATGGGATGCATCCTATATCGCACAACTTAACCCGCGCGTCCGGCCAATATGGCATGCCGAGTCGCGCGTTCCGACCGACTTAGTAATAGGAGACGGAAATGCCGAAGATGAAGACAAAATCGAGCTGCAAAAAGCGGTTCAAAGTGACGGCCACTGGCCGCATTCTTGCCGGCCAAGCTGGTAAGCGTCACGGAATGATCAAACGTTCCAACAAGTTCCTCCGCAATGCCCGTGGGACAACCACACTTTGCAAAGCTGACGAAGGTATCATCAAACCGATGATGCCTTACGCACGTTAACCTAGAGGGATTTGAGATATGCGCGTTAAAGGTGGTACAGTCACTCATCGTCGTCACAAAAAGGTGCTCGACGCTGCCAAAGGTTATTACGATCGCCGCTCCAAGACCTTCAAGGTCGCAAAGCAGGCAGTCGACAAAGCCAATCAATATGCAACCCGCGACCGTCACAATCGCAAGCGCAACTTCCGCGCTTTGTGGATTCAGCGGATCAACGCAGGTGTACGTTCAATTGATGACTCATTGAACTATTCCAAGTTCATCAATGGTCTGATGCTTGCTGGCATCGAAGTAGACCGCAAGGTTCTGGCCGATCTGGCCGTGAACGAACCTGATGCATTTGCGACAATCGTTGGCAAAGCCAAGGATGCATTGGCCGCTTAAGTAAGCTGCCCGCACAGAAATTCCAAAGCCGCGCGGGAAACCGGGCGGCTTTTTTCGTTTTGATATGAATTTCTTGCGCCTGAATTGCCCACTGCTTGCATGGCGAAGTCGCAACGGGTAGCAGAACACCAAGCGAATAAAGGACGACCCGACGATGGATGATCTCAAGCAAAAATACCTTAGCATGATTGCTGATGCCTCCGACGAGGCCGCAATCGAAGACCTACGTGTTCAGGCCGTCGGCAAAAAAGGCGAGATCAGCCTGAAAATGCGCGAACTGGGCAAGATGACGCCCGAAGAACGCCAAACAGCAGGTCCCGCGCTGAATGCGCTAAAGGACGAGATCAATAGTGCGCTGCTGGCCAAGAAATCCGCCCTTGGCGATGCCGCCCTCGATGCGCGTTTGCGCGGCGAATGGCTGGATGTGACATTGCCCGGTCGTGGCCGTGCGCAAGGGACAATCCACCCGATCAGCCAAGTCACCGAAGAGGTCACAGCGATCTTTGCCGACATGGGTTTTGCCGTGGCCGAAGGCCCGCAGATCGAAAGCGATTGGTACAACTTTGACGC
>CBDTVI010000053.1:0-12266 GCA_965364065.1 uncultured Yoonia sp.
CCCGGCTAGAGTAGAGCGCGTCGTAACGAAGCCGGGTACGCTAGCTGTGCCTGCGAAAAAGCGGCGTAAGTTTTTCGGGCTTTTTGGTAAGCGCTAAATCCGACATTGAAACACAAAAAAGGGCGCCTCGTTTTGGGCGCCCTTTTTCGTTGTCGTGTAAATGGCTTCAGATCAAAAGAACCTGCGTGCCAGCCTTTGTCAGGTCATAAAGCTCTGCGATTTGTTCATTATATAGCCCGATACACCCGTTCGAGGACCGACGCCCAATCTTGCGCGTGTCGTGCGTGCCGTGAATACGGTAGTATTTCCACGTCAGATAAAGCGCATGTGACCCCATTGGATTTTCAGGGCCGGGGCCGATAAATTCCGGCCATTCCGGGTTGCGAATGCGCATGGCCGGTGTTGGCGCCCAGCTAGGTCCTTCAACCTTGCGGGTGATCGAAGTACGGCCCTTGCGTGTCAGATCGTCAGACAGCGGCACACTGGTCGGGAACAATTTATAAACTGACTGATCTTCAGACCAATAGTGCAAAGCGCGCGATTGTACGTCAACAAGGATAGCACCATTGCGCAGGTCACTAAAGTAGGGCTGCCAATCCAGGGACCGGAAGCTTGAAATGTTTCGCGTCACACTCGTGGTGATCTCGCTTTCGATTTCGGTCGAGCCTGCGGTTTGCGCCGCAGCACCCGTGCCGATCATTGCAGCAGATGCGGCCAAGAATCCGCGTCTGGAAAATTTATCTGTCATTGCAGTCTCCCTTTGGGGGTCTGATGTATTCGCTCTCTTACTTATTGTGTCTGAGAAAGCACCGCAATTCAAACAATCGTCATCCTACACTGTTGTGCCGAGTTGTGTGTTTGAAGTGTCATGCCAATCCGGATAAGGAAGATTAGTAAGTGAAAAGTGAGTGAACGTATGCTGCGACGCGAAATGATGTTCGGAATGGCCGCTGTTGGGTTAGCAGCTTGTGATCCCAGCCTTAACCGACCCTTGGGGGCGGACGGCATGCCGTTGCCATCCGTTTACCGGATTAGCGCAGGCGACACCGCCACTGTGCAATTTCGTATGTTAGACAGTGTGAATTCGCTGCGCCGCGCCGCTAGCGTGCAAGAAGTTCAACTTGATGCCCGCCTAAACGCCGCAGCGGCCACACACTCGCGCGATATGTCGGTACAAAACCGCCCTTGGCTTTTTGGTTCTGATGGATCCAGCCCACTAGAGCGTGCGCGTCGCGTCGGTTTCCCTGGGCGTCTACTAGGTGAAAACATTTCGGAATCGTTTGAAGCAGAGCTTCAGACGCTTGCCGCTTGGATGGCGCAAACAGATACCCGCGCTGTTATTCTTGACCCCAATGCCCGATTCATGGGGATTGCTTGGTATCAAGAAGAATCAGGCAAGCTGTGGTGGACCCTCAATATGGGCAGCGATCCTGCAATAGTCGCACCCATTATGGGCGCTGCGTCCTAAGAGTAGATGAAAATCTTGGTGCCCGTTTGCACCATGGCAAAAATCTCGTCCATTTCCTCGTTCTTGACCGCGATACACCCCCATGTCCAATCAGGGGTACCTATCCATTTTTCTGGTGTGCCGTGAATAAAGATATCGCCGCCCGGGCTGACACCACGGGCGCGCGCTGCGGCAACATCGCTGACATTGGGATAAGAAATACCAAGAGATAGATGAAACCGACTGCGTGGGTTGCGCCGGTCAATCCGGTATGCACCTTCGGGGGTGCGCCCATCGCCTTCTTCGGCTTTGTGGCCCGCCGGGGCGAACCCCAAGTCAAACTCATACGTTTTTATAAGGGTGCTATTGTGGATCAATTGCATCACGCGGTCTTGCTTAAATAACTGAATGCGCGTGACCTCTGGCCCCGTGTATTGCGGCGCTGCCGCTGTGCACCCAGCAAGGCCCAGCGCCGTGCCAACCACCATTGAACGTCTTGAAATCATTGCTCTGCCTATTGTTGCGGTCTGCGCCGTTTCAATCTGCATACAACAAAAATTGCTTTCACAATAGATGGATCTGACAGTTTGCCGTTATTTCCGCGTGAAAGCGGCAACAACTTCAGTGTGCGGGGACCACCGGAACTGGTCCACGACCTGCACCCACGGCATAGCAAAGCCCGCATCCACAAGCGTTTGCGCGTCCCGCGCAAAACTTACTGGATTACACGAAATCATCGCTACAATCTTCACATTGGACGCAGCCAACGCTTCGATCTGCGCCTCTGCACCAGCACGTGGCGGATCGATCACTGCCGCGTCGTAGTGGCGCAATTCATCCGGTTCCATTGGACGGCGGTATAAATCGCGGGCTTCGACTGTCACTCGGCGCAATTGATGCCCCTCGCGCCAACCTCGGTCGAGTGCTGCCGTCATTGCGGCTTCGCCCTCAACAGCATGAACCTCTGCCCGTTTCGCCAGCGGCAACGTAAACGTCCCGCAGCCTGCAAAAAGATCAATGATCCGCGAGGCCTTTGCAGTGATTTCCTCAACTGCTTTCAGCAATGCCTGTTCACCATGTTTGGTAGCCTGCAAAAACGCGCCCGGTGGCGGCACAACACCAGTTCCACCGAAATATTGCGTCGGCGAATGGATCATCACGACCTGCTCATCGTTCCAAACCAGCCGTGAAAGGCCGTGATGGTTCGCCAATGCAGCCAGTTCGATCCGCAACTGCGGTGTCAGCTCTTTTTCGGTTGTTACCAAAACGTCTGGCCCGCGTGGCGCATCCGTCACGGTCAAATCAATCTCGCCTTTGCGTGAGCAGGCCAGAACGGTCAATGCCTCGAGCGCAGGAAAGCAGGCAATCAATGCGGGCTCAAGAAGTTGACATTCAGGGACGGCAATAAGCGTGTCCGATCCTTTGGCATGGAAGCCAATCATCGCGCCCTTTTTGGTGCGGCGCCCAGACAGCTTCGCACGCCGGCGCGATTGTGCTGGCGACGTCACGACGTCACGAAATTCTGGCATCAAGCCACGCGCGGACAAGGCCTTGGCCACAATATCGCGCTTCCAGTCTGAAACGAATGCGTCACTAGCATGCTGCAACGCGCACCCACCGCAGGTTTTGAAGTGCTTGCAAGGCGCGGCCACACGGTCCACCGATGGGGTTAAGATCCGCATCGTACCATCTTGGGTCACTTCGACTTCTTCACCAGGCAAAACACGCGGCAGCAGCGATCGCCCGTCAGAGGCGCGGCCCATTCCAAGATGGGTCAAACTTTCAATTGTCAGCATTTATTCGGCCGCATCTTTCACATTAATAAATCCGCCCGATTGCCGGTTCCAATAGCGGGCATATAACCCGTCTTGGGCCAGCAGGGCCGCATGGGTTCCTTCTTCGACAATGCGCCCAGCGTCAAGCACTACGATACGGTCCATTTGCGCAAGCGTGGACAAGCGGTGCGCAATCGCAATGACCGTTTTACCACTCATAATAGACTCTAATGCGGCCTGAATTGATGCTTCAACCTCGGAATCAAGCGCGCTTGTCGCCTCGTCTAACACCAAGATAGGCGCGTCTTTCAAAATCGCCCGCGCAATAGCGATGCGCTGCCGCTGCCCGCCGGACAGCTTTACGCCACGTTCACCCAGATGCGCATCATACCCTGTACGGCCCCTATGATCCCGCAAGTAACCGATGAATTCATGCGCTTCGGCCTGCCTTGCTGCATCCTCAATCTCGGCCTGCGTTGCATCGGGTTTACCGTATTTTATGTTGTCGTGGGCAGATCGATTGAACATTGCCGTTTCCTGCGTGACCATCGCAATCTGACGTCGCAGGCTTTCTTGGGTGACATCACGCACGTCGGTGCCGTCAATCATCACCTTGCCAGCTTCGGTATCGTAAAGGCGCAACAGCAACGCAACGAGCGTCGACTTTCCCGCACCCGACGCACCAACAAGCCCCAGTTTCTCACCCGACTTCACGGCAAGCGTCACACCATCTAAACCGCCAGGGCCGCCGCCATAGCTGAACGACACGCCCTCTAATGCAATGGCGCCTGACTTTGCCACCAGTTCGGCGGCGTCTGGTTTGTCGGTCAGCGTGTGCGCAGGGCTAAGGGTGTTCATCGCATCCTCAAGCTCGCCGACGTTGGCATACATGCCCATGAGCGTGAAACTGACCCATCCCGTCATCTGCGACAGGCGCAGCGAAATCGCACCGGCCGCCGCAATATTACCTGCAGTGGCGGCACCCATGGTCCAGAAATAGAGGGTCATACCCACTAGAATGATAGGCAAAAGCCCGCCCAGCGCCATGAGCCAGAACCGGAACGACGCAGACAACCAACCGTAGCTGACTGCGGTGACCCAATAGCTGGCCATCGCGTCTGTCGCCGCGCGGTCTTCATGATCATCATGGGCAAACAACTTGACCGTTTTAATGTTTGTAATCGTATCCACGACCTGCCCCGTGACCATCGCACGGGTCGACGCCCGCGCCTTGGATCGCTTGCGAATAAGCGGCATGAAAAAGCGGATCAGGCCGATATATACCGCCGCCCAAACCGCCAGCAGCAGGGCGGAGCGTGCATCGATTGTGAACAACAAAATGACTGACGCCAGCAGCGATGCCAACGCAAAGGCCACGGTGTGGATCATATCGACAATCAAATCCGTAGCAGCCCGCGCAGCCTGCATCTGCTTTTGCGCAATACGTCCAGCAAAGTCGTCGTCAAAGAACGTTACCGACTGGCCCAACGAATGCCGGTGCAAACGCGACAGGATCAAATTGCCCAACGCAGGTCCGACAACAACCGCCTGCATCACACCAGAGATACCCAGAATAATCGGGCGCAAGATCAGAAAAAAGGCCGTCACGCCAAGCAGCAAAATCACGTTGTCTGAAAAATACGTCTCACCCTGCGAGGTCAGGGCTGCGTCAATTACCCACCCTAACATCAGCGCTGTTGCGACCTCTAGCGTGCCTGCAAAAGCAGACACTAATCCGGCCAAAAGCGTGACTTTTGTACTGCCCTTTAAACACCATCCAAGGAACGCCAACAGCGTGTGTGGTGGCGGTCCTTCTGCGGGTTCAAAGGGGTCGATCCAGCGTTCGGGTGTCATTTTCTTCCTTCATCACTTTGCCCCAGGAACCCGCCAGATTGGCGCGCCCAGAACCGAGCGTATTGTCCGTTTTGCGCCAAAAGCGCGTCATGCGTTCCGTCTTCGATAATACGTCCGTGGTCCATCACGATGATCCGGTCCATCTGGGCAATCGTCGACAAGCGGTGTGCGATTGCAATAACGGTCTTACCCTTCATCATCCCATAAAGGGTTTGCTGAATGGCGGCTTCGACTTCACTATCTAGTGCACTTGTCGCTTCGTCCAACAGCAGGATAGGCGCATCTTTCAATATAACTCTTGCGAGAGCGATCCGTTGGCGTTGGCCACCTGACAGCTTTACGCCGCGTTCACCGACCCGCGCATCATAGCCTTTATTGCCCTCGTTATCCTCTAACCCCAGAATGAATCCATGCGCCTCGGCCTTGCACGCCGCATCAATCATCTGATCTTCGCTCGCGTTTGGATTGCCATAAAGGATGTTTTCGCGCACCGACCGATGCAACAGCGCGCTGTCCTGCTGAACCATACCGATGGCGCTGCGCAAACTGTCCTGCGTTGCGGCTTTAATATCTTGACCGTCGATCAGGATATGTCCCTGCTCTACATCATAAAACCGCAAAAACAGCTTTACGAGAGTCGATTTTCCAGCACCCGACTGCCCGACAAGTCCTACCTTTTCACCAGCGGCGATGGACAGATTGATCTGATCCAAACCACCGGTTTTCTTACCATAGTGATGTGACAGGTCGCGCAATTCGACGCCACCTGCAGTAAGGTTAAGCGGCTTTGCATCCTTTTGATCCAACAGCGTCACCGGCTGCGCAATTGTCTGCATGCCTTCTGACACAACACCCAGTTCGCGGAAGAAATTTGTCACCGCCCACATAATCCAGCCAGACATCGCGTTGAGCCGCAGCGCGAGCGACGTAGCGACCGCGACCAAACCGACTGATGCAGCCCCCTGCATCCACAGCCAGATCGCCCAACCAACAACGCCCACAACAAGAAAGCCGTTCAAGACCATCAGGCCCGCGTCCATGATCGTATAAAGGCGCATTTCAATTTTGAATGTGCGTCGTGCTTCTTCGATGGCCTCTTTGGCGTATTCAACCTCGCGGTTGTGGTGCGCGAACATTTTGACCGAATGGATATTAGTATAGCTGTCTACAACACGGCCAGTCACAGCACTGCGGGCGTTTGATGCCGCCTCGGACGCTGGTCCGATCCGGCGCACAACCCAAGTGAGCAGGAACATGTAGGGGACGATCCACAGAAGCAGTGGTAGCAACAGACGTGCATCCGCCTGACCCATTAGAATGGCGGCTGCGATAAGATATGCGATGGCGAACGTAATCGCATCGAATAGTTGGAAAACCACCTCGCCTGCTGCGGGCGGTGTTTGCATGATCCGGTTGGCAATGCGGCCTGCAAAGTCATCCTCGAACCATCCGACAGACTGGCGCAGCACATGACGGTGCGCGCGCCACCTGACCAAAGTCCCAAAGTTCGGCAAGATCGTATTATTGAGCAGCATGACCTGAAACACATGGACTGCCGGACGGACCGTTAGGATCAGGATCGCAACCACGATAAATTCGGTCCCGTAATCCGCCCATACCTGCGCAGGCGTGCCATCGGTGAGTACATCAACAAGACGACCAAGGTAGCCCAGGAGCCAGATTTCGACGAAGGCGATCACGATGGACACCAGCGCAGTGATCCAGAACACCTTTATGAACGGCTCTGCGTAGGCGCGCAGAAACGGGTAAAGCCGCTTGGGCGGCGTGTCGGTCTCTTCGTAGGGTACGTAAGGATCGACTAGACCTTCGAAAAACCGAAACATGGGTCTGCCTCTAACGTTTAGACGCCAGCTATAGCAAAGCTGCGTCTAGAGAAAAAGGAGTACCGAAAATCCGCAAAGGCCCAGCGCCATAACGCGCATGAAAATTCGCCACGCCGTGGGGTTTGTCAGCAAGAATGACAGCAACGTGCCTGCGACAGCCCAGAACGTGCAAACACCCAAATTAATCGTCGAAAAGGTAGCTGCGAGTGTGATTGCCTGCTGCACGGGTGCGAGCGTGGCGACATAGGCAGTCGCACTCAGGGCGACTGCCCAAACCTTGGGGTTTACCCATTGGAAAAGAATCGCTTCGACAAACGTGAACGGCTTGTCGGTATCTTTTGATTTAGCGGGATCAGCGCGCCACAGATTATACGCCATCCAGAGAATCCAAAGGCTAGCGATGATTTTCAGGACAACACCAAGTGCGGGTTGCGCTGTGATCAACGCCCCGACGCCAATTCCAGTGACCGCAGCAATGACCCCCACGCCAAGTGCAACGCCCAACACATGCGGCACGGTCCGCTGAAAGCCAAAGCGCGCACCGGATGCGGTGATCAAAATCACATTTGGCCCCGGTGAAAACAAACCAAAGAAAACAAATCCAATCAGAGGTAGAAAATCAGTCAATCAAATCGGCCTTCGTCAGGGTGAAACCAGAAGCGATCCAACGATCCTCTGCCAGCTTTAGGGCTTGGCCCAGCGCGGGGCCTGTCAGTGCCGGCATCAAGTCAGCGGCTTTCAGTGGAAAGGTTTGGTCTGCGGCATGCGCGATCGCATCACAAACACCAGCGGCAAGTGCTTGTCCAAGCGAGGCAGATTGCACCAGCAATGCATCCAACCCAGCGGCATGCCCATAACGGTAAGCGATCGTTGTTGGAAGGTCGCCATTGGAAATTTGCGCCAGCTTGCGGGTTTGGTTGTTGGATAGACGAAGATTGCTCGCGGGAGTCCCGCCCATCACGGCAAGCCTGCGGATTGAGTTTGGTTCGACGCGCAACCCTTCTTCAAGATGTACCAAGACCGCCAATGCGCCACTATCTGCACCGGGCAAGACCTGCGCCAACCCACCCGTAGACGCCAACGCGGCGACAGCAGGCGCGGGATCGGTGCAAGATAGAAGCTTGAGGATTTCCGCGGTCACGCGCTCTACTGAAAGCGACTGCAGCCCTTCAATGTTACTGGCACAGGCGGCCAAACTTTCTGGGTCCAGTCCTGCATCGGCGTCCCCGTACCATGCATAGAACCGAAAGAACCGCAGGATACGCAAGTAGTCTTCTTTTATGCGTTGGTCGGGGTCTTCGATAAACCGAATGCGGCGCGCGCGCAGGTCTGCCAAGCCCCCCAAAGGGTCAACAACCTGACCATCAGGCCCTGCATAAAGCGCATTCACCGTAAAATCGCGCCTGCGTGCATCGTCAACAATGTTGTCTGAAAAGGCGACGGTTGCATGCCTGCCGTCAGTTGCGACATCGCGCCGGAAAGTTGTGATCTCGAACGGGATGCCATCAAGAACCAGCGTCACAGTGCCATGGTCAAACCCGGTAGGAATTACTTTGATCTTGGCCTTCTTGGCCAGACGCATCACGACTTCGGGTACGGCATCTGTCGTCAAATCCAAATCAGCCACCGGTGCGCCCAATAATTCGTTGCGCACACAACCACCCACAAACCACGCTTGATAGCCCGCATCGGTAAGCAACCTGCACACTGCTTGCGAAGTATCATCTTGCAACCAAGGGGCGGTAATCTTCGTCATTCCATTCGCGCGGCCAGACCGCGCAAGATACGCGCTGTCGCACCCCAGATGTAATATGGGCCATGCGGGACGGCATAATAAAGACGCTTGCGTCCCTGCCAACGTCGCCCCTCGATGCAGTACATGCTTGGGTTCAACAAATGCGCCAATGGAACTTCAAAAACTTCGCTGACTTCCCCGATCTCTGCGACAACATCGTAGTCGCCTGTGATCATCGCAAGAACAGGGGTCACTTGATAACCAGTCACAGTTTGATGCGGCGGAAGCTCCCCCAACACATCTACAACATTGGCTGGCAGTCCGATTTCTTCGTGTGCTTCACGCAAAGCGGCGTCAACTAATGTGGCGTCAGTCGCATCTTGCTTGCCGCCCGGTAAGGCAATCTGTCCTGGGTGATGCTTAAGACGCGCTGCGCGTTTTGTGAGGATCACCGACTGTGTTTCAGTACGAACCCCGATCAGTACGGCGGCGGGGGTCAGGTCCCCTTGCGGGACCTTCATATCAGGATTGAGGTCAAAATCAGAGGACGCGCCACCAGTGTTGGCCAGCGCGTCCATCAATTTTTGGCGTAGGTCAGGCACTGGCATCCTTGGCCTCGAACCCCAATGTGTCGGGCTCAAAGATGTAATGCGATCCGCAGAACTGGCAGTCTGCGGTAACCGTACCTGCGTCTGTTTTCATCGTGCCGATCTCTTTGGCGGAATAGATCGACAGGCTTTGACGCACTTTGTCCTCGGAACAACTGCAGCCGAACTTCACCGCCTGGGCATCGTACACACGCGGCTGTTCTTCGTGGAACAGACGTACCAAAAGGTCGGTAGGTGCGATTGTTGGGCCGATCAGCTCTAGCTCATCGACTGTATCCAATAGGATATTCGCGCGGTTCCAGTTTTCACCTTCTTCGACATCCAGTATATCTGCAGCGCCCAGCAAACCGTCTTCGCCTGATCCACCTTCGCTGGTCACAAATGGCGACGCCTTTGGCATGTGTTGCAACATCATACCGCCTGCACGCCATTGCGTGGCCTCACCAGCCATTTGGGATTGCCCAAAGGTCAGCTTAAACCGCGTGGGCAACTGTTCGGATTGGGCAAAATACGCCTCTGCACATGACGAAAGCGATCCACCAGCAATCGGCGTGATACCTTGATACGGGGTCATGCCTTCACCTTGGTCAATCAGAATTGCAAAATAACCTTTGCCAATCTGGCTGAACGGATCTGCCGTTTGATCCAGTGTTTCAGCATTATAGGACGCATAAGCACGGATGCGCGCAGGCTGCCCATCTTCAGTGGGGCCATAGTAATCTGTTGCGATCAAACGCGCTGGGCCATCGCCGCGCACTTGCAACGATAACTTCCAACGCAATTTCATCGTTTGCCCGATCAACGCGGTTAGCAATGCCATTTCGGCCACCAAACCTTCGATCATGAGTGGATAGTCGTGCTGTTTCAGCACCTGTTCCAATACGCCATCCAAACGCGCCACCCGTCCACGGATGTCGGATGCGTCAAGTTGGAACGGCAGGACGGTATCGTCCCAAGTGATTTGGGTGCCGAGGCTCATGGTCTTTCCTAACAAGTCTTTGGGTGGCATACCGCGCCTATATAGGCGGGGCAAGCCAGCGTCCAAGGGGGCAAGCTATGATCAAACGGTATGGCGACACGCCAGTAAACGGGCAGCGGTACAAAACACGCGCCGGTGTTTATGCAATTTTGCCACGAGGTGGGAAGCTTTTGTTGACGTATCAAGGCGATCCACACTTTGAAGTTCAGCTGCCCGGTGGTGGCATTGATCCAGGCGAAAGTCCCTTGCATGCGCTGCATCGCGAAGTTTTTGAAGAAACTGGGTGGCGCATCGCGCGTCCCCGCAAACTGGGTAGCTTCCGGCGCTTTGTGTTTATGCCCGACTATGACATGTGGGCCGAAAAGCTGTGCCATATCTATCTGGCCCATCCCGTGCGGTCACACGGACCCCCGCGCGAGGCTGGGCATATTCCGCTTTGGCTGGAAGCATCTGCGGCGATAACCGAGTTATACAACGATGGTGATGCGGATTTCGTGGCAGCGGCTTGCCTTTAGACATATCGCTATCCTTGCCTCGCCTCTGGAAAAACGCTAATCGCCGTTGCATATTCATTGACGTAAAGGTGCCCTGCACATGACTGCTCCGAAAAAAGTTGTTCTGGCCTATTCTGGTGGGCTTGATACCTCGATCATCCTGAAATGGTTGCAGACTGAATATGGCTGCGAAGTTGTGACGTTTACCGCCGACCTAGGTCAGGGCGAAGAGCTGGAGCCAGCACGCGCCAAGGCCGAAATGATGGGCGCATCCAACATCTACATTGAAGACCTGCGCGAAGAGTTCGTGCGCGACTTTGTGTTTCCGATGTTCCGCGCCAACGCCCTTTACGAAGGGTTGTACCTGCTGGGCACATCCATCGCCCGCCCGTTGATTTCCAAGCGGTTGGTTGAAATCGCAGCGATCGAAGGCGCAGACGCGATTTCCCACGGCGCGACTGGCAAGGGCAACGATCAGATACGTTTCGAACTGGCCGCCTATGCGCTGAACCCAGAGATTAAAGTTGTCGCCCCGTGGCGTGAATGGGATCTGGGCAGCCGGACAAAGTTGATCGAATTCGCGGAAAAGCACCAAATCCCTATCGCAAAAGATAAGCATGGCGAGGCACCGTTTAGCGTTGATGCCAACCTGCTGCACACGTCGTCCGAAGGCAAAGTGCTGGAAGACCCCGCACAAGAAGCGCCAGAATACGTCTATCAGCGCAGCGTTAGACCAGAAGACGCGCCAGACGCACCAGAAATGGTAGAGGTCGAATTTTTGCGCGGCGACGCAGTTGCCATCAATGGCGAAGCGATGTCGCCTGCAACGATCCTGACCAAACTGAACGAATTGGGCGGCAAGCATGGCGTCGGACGTCTTGATCTGGTTGAAAACCGCTTTATCGGTATGAAGTCGCGCGGCGTTTATGAAACTCCGGGCGGAACTGTGCTGCTTGAGGCGCACCGCGGCATCGAACAAATCACGCTTGATAGCGGCGCTGGGCATCTGAAAGACAGCATCATGCCGCGCTATGCGGAACTGATCTATAACGGTTTCTGGTTCTCGCCTGAACGCGAGATGCTGCAAGCGTTGATCGACAAAAGCCAAGAACATGTATCGGGCACTGTGCGCGTGAAACTGTACAAGGGTTCGGCAAGCACTGTCGCACGTTGGTCAGATGACACGCTTTATTCCGAAGCACATGTCACGTTCGAAGACGACATGGGCGCATATGATCAAACTGACGCGCAAGGCTTTATTCAATTGAACGCACTACGGCTAAAGCTTTTGGCGGCGCGGAATCGTCGTAGTAGCTAAAGCTTAAGCTTTGCCAGCTTTTCATAATGCGGCATCGCAAGGTGCCGCATTTTTTCTTGGGCGGCGTCCAATTCGGGCAACGGACCCTCTGCACCCGCAAAGCCCGTGCTTAGATGGACGGCGTTATACCAATGCTGCGCCCAAACCCCATCGGCTGTGCGCGGTCCCGCTTTCCAATGCAACATCGCAGGATCGAACGGCAACCCTATTGC
>CBDTVI010000054.1:0-12180 GCA_965364065.1 uncultured Yoonia sp.
GACGCGCTTGCGGTAGGCTTCGTCTTGTTCTTCGAACAATTCCCAGCATGGCATGGATACAACGCGTGTGCCGATGCCTTCGGCTTCGAGCAGATCGCGGGCTTCCATGGCGATGGACACTTCGGAACCTGTTGCCATCAGGATCGCTTGACGCTTTGCAATCGCGTCGGCCAGCACATATCCACCCATGGCGGTCAGGTTTTTGCCTTTGTGCTCTAGCCGGACGGTCGGCAGGTTTTGACGGGTCAATGCCAGCATGCTTGGCGTCTTGTGTGATGTCAGCGCCAGTTCCCAAGCTTCTGCAGTTTCAACTGTGTCCGCAGGGCGGAAGACGTTGAAGTTGGGTGTGGCGCGCATCATCGCCAGATGTTCAACCGGTTGGTGGGTCGGGCCATCTTCGCCAAGGCCGATGCTGTCGTGGGTCATCACGTAAGTTGTGGGGATGCCCATCAGTGCAGACAGGCGCATTGCGCCGCGTGCGTAGTCGGTGAAACACATGAACGTGCCGCCATAAGGCCGTGCGCCGCCGTGCAGCGCCATGCCGTTCATCGCGGCAGCCATCCCGTGTTCGCGCACACCGTAATAGATATAACGGCCCTTGCGGGTGTTGGGATGGAAGACGCCCATGTCGGATGTCAGCGTGTTGTTTGACCCTGTAAGGTCAGCCGAACCACCAATCGTTTCTTGCATGATCGGGTTGATCGCGGCGAGAACGTTTTCAGAGGACTTGCGGGTCGCAACCGATGGCGCGGTCTCGCTGATCTGCTTTTTCAATGCACGAATTGTAGAGGCCAAACGCTTTGGCGCTTCGCCTGCATAGATACGCGTGAATTCGTTTTGCTTGCTGGCGGACATGTTGTTGAAACGCTCGTGCCATTCGGCGTGTGCTGTTGCACCGCGTGTGCCCATGGCTTCCCACTGCGCTTTGACGTCGGCGGGCACTTCAAACGCACCAAGTGGCGCGCCGTAGGCTTCTTTAGCGGCCTTCAGTTGGTCGGCATTGGTCAATGCGCCGTGACCCTTAGAGGTGTCCTGTGCCGCGTGGCCCAATGCGATATGCGTTTTGCAGGCGATCATGGACGGGCGTGGGTCTCTTTTCGCGGCTGTAATTGCAGCGTCAATCGCCTCTGGATCGTGGCCATCGATGGATTGAACGTGCCAGCCTGACGCCTCAAAGCGCATCGGCTGGTTGGTTATGTCCGCGATATCAACGGTGCCGTCGATTGTGATATTGTTGTTGTCCCAGAACACGATCAGATTGCGCAGTTTTTGCATGCCAGCAAGTGCAATCGCTTCTTGGCTGATACCTTCCATAAGGCAACCGTCACCCGCCATCACGTATGTGTTGTGGTTAACGATTTTTTGGCCCCATGTGGCGCGCTGAATTTCTTCGGCAATGGCGAAGCCGACAGAGTTCGCGACGCCTTGACCCAAAGGGCCTGTCGTTGTTTCAATACCGCGCGCGTGGCCGAATTCAGGGTGGCCCGCTGTCTTGGCACCCCATTGGCGAAAGTCTTTGATCTGCGCGAGCGGCATGTCTTCATAGCCGGTCAGATACATCAGGGAATACAGCAGCATCGAACCGTGGCCAGCCGACAGGATAAAGCGGTCACGATCAGGCCAGTGCGGCGCCTTTGGGTCAAACGCGAGGTGCTTTTCAAAAAGTACGGTCGCAACATCGGCCATGCCCATCGGCATGCCAGAGTGGCCAGAGTTCGCAGCCGCAACCGCGTCCAGCGTCAATGTGCGAATGGCGGTGGCTTTTTTCCAATGGTCAGGGTTGGCGGAGCGGAGGGCTGCAATATCCAAAGTGATCAGATCCTATTAACAAAGAAGGGCATCATGCTTGCCCAGCGTCATATCAGGCCTTTATCTAAGATCAAGCGTGACAGCTAAGTTCCTCTTATTTCAGGCGCATGGCCGTTTGCGGGTGCAGTAGGGATCGCTTAACCTGCTTTCCAACGGCGACGATTCGGTATGGCGTCGCAGAAATGCGCGTGGGACGAACGCCAAGTGAAGAGCATGCAAAGGTAACCTTTGCTGCGAAAGGACGGGTAGATGAGTGACATCAGTGCATTAGAAGGGCGCATAACAGACGCGCTTGATCGGATCAGGCAAGGCCTTGATAGTCGTGTGGTCCAAGGTGCGTCTGACGCAACGTTGACTGCAGCGCTTGAAAAAGAGCGTGCGGAAAACGCGGAACTTGTGCAGCGGGTGGCGGTTTTGAAAGATCGCCAAGATACGCAAGTGTCCTCATTGACGGCCCGTGTTGAAACCCAGCGCAGCCAGTTGATGAAGTTGGACGCTGAATTGCAGAAATTGCGGGCGTCAAACGTTCAATTGCGTGAAATGAATACGCAGTTGCGTGAAACAGTGACGACGGGCCTTGCGCCGGAACTTCACAATGACGCGGTTGCCGCCGAAATTGCAGCACTGCATGCACAACGTTCAGCCGATGCCGCAGAGATGGACGCGATCCTGACCGAACTGAAACCCCTGATCGCGGAGAGCGCCAATGCCACAAGTTGAAATCGCGATTGCCGGCAGGACATTTGAGGTCGCATGCCAAGAGGGCGAAGAACACTTCCTGCACTCTGCCGCCGCTATGCTTGATGTTGAGGCGCAGCATTTGGCCGAACAAATCGGTCGCTTGCCCGAATCGCGCATGTTGCTGATGGCCGGTTTGATGTTGGCCGATAAAACGGCAGGTCTAGAGGACAAAGTGCGCGAACTTGAGGCCGAAATGGCCGAGGCACGGACATATGTTGAAAACCTGAATGCACAGCCTAAACCGGAACCAGTTCGTGTCGAGGTACCTGTTGTACCTGCGCATGTGGCAGAGGGGCTAGCAGAGCTTGCAGCGCGCGCCGAAGCTTTGGCCGATCAAATCGAAGCAGGCTAAAGGATGGAGGGCAAAGCGCCCTCCATCGCGATCAACCGTTGGCTTCGCGGATCTTGTCTGCGGCGTCTTGATCGAATGTCACACCGCTATCAGTGAACAGCGTATCAAGTTCGCCTGACAACGTCATTTCAGTGATGATGTCGCAACCACCGACAAATTCGCCTTTGACGTAAAGCTGCGGGACTGTTGGCCAATCTGAATAGTCCTTGATGCCTTGACGAATTGCATCGTCTGCCAGCACGTTCACGTCGCTGAATTCAACGCCCATGAAATTCAAAACGCCAGCCACGCGGGATGAAAATCCGCACTGCGGCATGGACTTAGTGCCCTTCATAAACAGGACAACGTCGTTTGATGTGACGGTTTCTTTGATCTGGTCTTGGGCTGTCATGGAATTGTCTCCGGCTTTGGCGCGCGTCGGCGCTGCACGTGAATGTTCGATTGGTTTTGTTTGTCAGTCAGGAATTTTGGTCGTCAGCGCCAAGGCGTGCAATTCGCCATTGCTGCCGTCCATTTTACCCTTAAGTGCTGCATAAACGGCCCGTTGTTGTTGGACACGGTTCTTGCCCCGAAAGCTTTCGTCAACAACTTCAGCCGCATAATGCGCGCCGTCGTCGCCTTGGACGTTGATCTTGGCGTCTGGAAAGCTTTCCCGCAGCAGGCTTTCGATTTCATGGGCTGTGATCGGCATCAGGTGTCCTTTTGATCTGTTACACTCAAACTAGGGCGCGCGGCACTTGTGGACAAGTGCGGAGCCTCCGGCGGGAGTTTAAATTGCAAGATGATGACTAGGCGACAGCGTTTTCGAAGGCGCTCCGGAAAATGTGGGCGAGCTCTGTAAGGGGCGCGCTTTGGTTTCCGAATGTGACCTGATCGCCGCCGACTTTGCCGACTGTCGCCAGCTTAACGCCAGCTTGGTTTGCGGCAATCATCAGCGCTTCTGCTTGGTCAAAGTTGCAGGCGATCAAATAGCGGGCTTGGTCTTCGCCAAACAAGGTCGGGGTGTCTTCGACGTCAAGTGTGATACCGATCCCTGCGCCCTCGGACATCTCGAACGCGGCCAGCGCAAGGCCACCGTCGCTGAGATCTGTGCATGCCTTGATGTAAGCGTGGTTGGCACGGATGAAGTCGCCATTTCTGCGCTCTGCGTCTAGATCGACGGGGGGCGCATCGCCTTCGGCGCGGCCGTATACTTCGGCCAGTAGGGCGGATTGCCCAAGGTGTCCGTGGGTTTCACCCAAAAGCAGCAGCAGATGACCTTCGCGGATTTCACCGATGATCATTTCGTCGGGGTGGTTGATAATGCCCACTGCACCGATTGTTGGCGTCGGCAAAATGCCACTGCCGTCGGTTTCATTGTAAAGGGATACGTTTCCCGAAACGATAGGCATGTCGAGCGCTTTGACCGCTTCGCTGATCCCTTGAATAGCACCCACAAATTGCCCCATGATTTCGGGCTTTTCTGGATTGCCAAAGTTCATGTTGTCGGTTGTTGCCAATGGCTTTGCGCCGACTGCGGTCAGGTTACGGTACGCTTCGGCAACGGCTTGCTTGCCGCCTTCGACAGGATTGGCTTTGACATAGCGCGGGGTCACGTCGCTGGTGAACGCCAGCGATTTGTTGGTGCCATGCACCCGCACGATGCCAGATCCGGCACCCGGTGTGCGGGCCGTGTCGCCCATGACTTGTTGGTCGTATTGCTCGTACACCCATTGCTTGCCCGCATAGTTGGGGCTGCCGATCAGTGCTTTGAGGCCATCTATTGCGTGAACGCCGGGAATGTCGCCCAGCGGCTCGGCCGCAGGGGTTGGCACCCAAGGACGGTCATATTCAGGAGCAGAGCCTGACAACGTCGCCAGCGGCAGGTCTGCTTTGATCTCGCCGTTGTGTTCAACAAGAAAACGATCTTCGGCGATTGTTTCGCCTACAATTGCGAAATCGAGGTCCCATTTTTCAAACACTGCGCGGGCTTCTGCTTCTAGCTCCGGCATGAGTACCATCAGCATGCGTTCTTGGCTTTCAGACAGCATCATTTCGTAGGCGGTCATCGCGGCTTCGCGTTGTGGCACGGCGTTGAGGTTCAATTTAACACCCAAACCGCCTTTGTCGCCCATCTCAACCGCTGAACAGGTGAGACCTGCAGCGCCCATGTCCTGGATCGAGATCACAGCACCAGTCGCCATCAACTCAAGCGTGGCTTCCATCAACCGCTTTTCGGTGAACGGATCCCCCACTTGGACGGTGGGCCGTTTTTCTTCGATTGTGTCGTCGAATTCGGCGGACGCCATTGTCGCCCCGCCGACGCCATCACGGCCAGTTTTCGCGCCAAGGTAAACAACAGGCATACCGACACCCGACGCGGCGGAGTAAAAAATCTTATCTGTGTCCGCGAGGCCAGCCGCAAAAGCGTTCACAAGACAGTTGCCGTTGTAGGCTGGATCGAAGCGGACTTCGCCGCCGACCATAGGCACACCAAAACAGTTGCCATAGCCGCCAACGCCCGCGACCACGCCGTTGACCAATTGCTTGGTCTTGTGGTGATCAGGTGATCCAAACGAGAGCGAGTTCATCGCGGCAATTGGGCGCGCGCCCATCGTGAAGACATCGCGCAAAATGCCACCGACGCCAGTTGCAGCACCTTGATAGGGTTCAATGTAGGACGGGTGGTTGTGGCTTTCCATTTTAAAAACAACAGCTTGGCCGTCACCAATGTCAACAATACCTGCGTTTTCGCCGGGGCCGCAAATGACCTGAGGGCCCTCGGTTGGTAGCGTGCGCAGCCATTTCTTGGAGGACTTATAAGAACAATGCTCGTTCCACATTGCCGAAAAGATGCCCAGTTCTGTGAATGAAGGCACACGCCCGATAATCTCGAGGATGCGCGCGTATTCGTCAGGCGAGAGGCCATGTGCGGCAATAAGGTCGTCGGTGATGGCTGGCTCTTGCATCGTGGTCCTCTTTGTCTGCTTGCGCGTTGCTTTACGGCAAGGCAGGCGGCGGGGCAAGTAAGGGGGGATTTGGGCAAAAAAAATGCCGGGCACAAGGCCCGGCTTAGTCCAACAGGGAGGTGAAGACGATGAGCGCTAAGCTTCATTGCCTTCTACTCCCAGTTAGTGCGCACACTTTAAGCGTTCAAGGAAAAACCCTGTAATTAGACGCAACCCCGTTATGCTTTTCTTGCATAGCTTAGGGTTGTGGGGCGTTAGGGCATTGCAGCTTCACGGATTTTGCGGCGGTGCGCGAAAATCTCGTCTTGGACGAAATCGCGAAAGGCACTGATCCGCTTGGATTGGCGCAATTCTTCAGGATAGGCCAAGAAAACAGGCACTTCGCCGCTTTCAAGATCTGGTAGTACACGGACTAAATCGCCAAAATCTTCGGTCAAGTAGTCGGGCAAAACCCCGATTCCGATGTTGTTTAGAATACCTTGAAGCACACCAAAATAGTTGTTCACAGTGAACCGGTTTGGAATGTCTTGGGTCATCAAGTGTTGCACCAAAGTTGCACCCGCGGCCACCTGAATAGAGTTGAGGCTTTGGCAGATCAGACGGTGTGACCCCATTTCTTCGAGGGTTTGTGGCGTGCCGTTTTGTTCAAGATAGGTTTTTGTGGCGTAAAGTCGCATCCGCACGGACATCAAACGCTTGCGGATCAAGTCGGCTTGGCTGGGTTCTTTCATGCGAATGGCCACGTCTGCTTCGCGCATTGGCAAATCCAGAACACGTTCTTCCAGCATCAAATCGATCTTGAGGTCGGGGTACTTCTCATAGAGGGCAGGCAGGCGCGGTGCCAGCCAAAGTGTGCCAAATCCAGTTGTCGTCGTGACGCGCAAATCGCCAAACACTTCTTCTTCGCTGTCGCGGATGCGTGCCGATGCCGCCTCGAGACGTTTGTTCATGCTTTTGGTAGCGTCAAACAACAACTCGCCTTGTTCCGTGAGAATCAACCCCCGCGCGTGGCGGTGAAACAGCGTGGTGTTCAACGTTTCCTCGAGTGCGCGCACTTGGCGGCTGACCGCAGATTGGGACAAATGCAGCGTATCACCCGCATGGGTCAGCGACCCTGCATCTGCGACTGCATGAAATATTCTAAGTTTATCCCAGTCCATAACACCCCGGCTGCAAAATTACTCTTTTGAAGAATGCGCTCACCTTACGCGCGAACGGTGTTTTGATGCAAACGGCGATATCACTCAAATTTGTCTTTGTAGGTCAGCATCTTTGACCTATACTGCATTTAGCAAAACTGACGCGCGGGGAGGTGCGAGATGAGCCACCAAGATGTTTCGTTGAATGACCGGTATGACCTGACGAAGTCTCAGGTCTTGTTGAATGGCACGCAGGCGCTGGTGCGACTGATGTTGACGCAGCATGCGCGAGACAAGGCGGCTGGATTGAATACCGCCGGTTTTGTGACGGGCTACCGTGGATCGCCTTTGGGTGCTGTGGACATGCAAATGACCCGTGCCAAGGACGTGTTGGACCCTGCACAGGTTACCTTTCAGTTGGGATTAAACGAAGACCTTGCTGCGACTGCCCTGTGGGGCACCCAACAAGCGGAATTGCGTGGCGAGGGTAAATACGACGGCGTTTTCGGTCTGTGGTACGGCAAAGGGCCGGGTGTTGACCGTTCTGGCGATGTGATGCGGCATGTGAATATGGCCGGAACATCGCCTCATGGCGGCGTGATCATGGCGATGGGGGACGATCATACCGGCGAAAGCTCGACCACGTTGCACCAGTCCGATTGGGCAATGGTCGATGCCTATATGCCGATTGTGTCGCCTGCGGGTGTGCAGGAAATTCTAGACTTCGGGCTCTATGCTTATGCGCTGTCGCGGTATGCAGGCGTCTGGGTTGGACTGAAAACAATGAAGGACACGATCGAGGTCACGTCTGTCGTTGATGGCAGCCCTGATCGCGTGTCATTCGTAGAACCCGATTTTGCGATGCCCGAAGGCGGTTTGAATATCCGGCTGGTCGACACCCCGCAGTTGCAAGAAGCACGGGTCATCGACCACAAACGCAATGCCGCAGAGGCCTTCGCGCGCGCAAACCGCATGGATCAACGTAAGTGGGGGCAAGCGGGCGCCAAGATTGGTTTTGTGGCGGCAGGCAAAAACTGGCTTGATCTCCAGCACGCGCTAACACTGCTGAATATCGACGCAGACGAAGCCGCGCGGCTGGGGCTGACAACTTACAAGATCGGGCAGGTTTGGCCGCTGGACATGTTGTCGCTTAAGGAATGGGCCGAAGGGCTTGATCTGATTGTTGTGGTTGAGGAAAAGCGCAAGCTGATCGAAGTACAGATCAAAGAGGCGCTGTTCGATAACCGCCAAGGGCGGCGTGTTTATGGCTGGCATAAGGGTGACGCGCTCAAAGACGGCAAGCGCGAGGAATTGTTCCAAACCAAGGCGGACCTGAACCCGATCTTGATTGCGACCCAGTTGGGCAAAATTCTGATCGAAGAAGGTTGCGAAACGGATGGTGTCAAAGCGGGGCTTGATGCGTTGGCCGAAGCACAGCGCGCCGACAACGTACCAGAGCTTGCGGCACGTACGCCGTATTTCTGTTCCGGCTGTCCGCATAATTCATCGACCAAAGTGCCCGAAGGTTCACGCGCTTACGCAGGGATCGGTTGCCATTATCTTGTGCAATGGATGGACCGCGAAACAGTGGGCTTTACCCAGATGGGCGGCGAAGGGGCAAACTGGATTGGCGAGGCACCGTTTTCAACCCGCGACCATGTGTTCCAGAACCTTGGGGACGGCACCTACAACCACTCTGGCTTGCAAGCGATCCGGTTCGCCTTGATGGCAAACACCAACATCACATATAAGATTTTGTATAACGATGCGGTCGCGATGACCGGTGGGCAAGGCAACGATGGTGGGCTGACCGCAGATCAAATTTGCCGCGAATTGCAGGCTTTTGGCGTGCGCAATCTGGCACTTGTTTACGATGAAAAAGAGGATGTTGATCTGGGCTTGTTCCCAAAAGGTCTTGATGTATATCCGCGTGAGAAATTATCAGAAGTTCAGGTAAAATTTAGCAAATACAAGGGTGTGTCTGCTATAGTTTATGTTCAAACTTGCGCTGCCGAAAAGCGTCGTCGCCGCAAGCGTGGGCAATTCCCTGATCCAGACAAGCGTGTCTTTATCAACACCGATATCTGCGAAGGCTGCGGCGATTGCGGGGTGCAATCCAACTGCGTGTCGATCGTGCCTGTTGAGACTGAGCTGGGCCGAAAGCGGGCGATTGATCAGTCGTCGTGCAACAAGGATTACTCTTGCGTTAGCGGCTTTTGTCCGTCGTTCGTGACAATCGAAGGTGCGCAAATTCGCAAAGAAGCCACCACCGAAGTCGACCTGCCAGACCTGCCAGAACCGCAACTGCCAACCATCAACGGCACGCATAACATCGTCATCACGGGCGTCGGTGGTACAGGTGTTGTGACCATAGGTGCGGTCCTTGCGATGGCCGCGCACATTGATGGCAAGGGTGCGGGCATGATGGAAATGTCTGGTCTTGCCCAAAAGGGCGGTGCAGTGCACATTCATTGCCGGATTGGCGAAAAGCCAAGCGATATCAACGCAATCCGGGTTGCCACAGGTGAATGTGATACGTTGATTGGTGGCGATCTAGTGGTCTCTGCAGGGGCGAAAACGATCGGTTTGATGAAAGCTGGACGCACCGTAGGTGTGGTCAATTCGCACGAAATTATGACGGGTGCATTCACACGCGACCCTGAATTCAGACTGCCCAGCGATCAGTTGCGCCTGTCGCTTGAGGCGCGATTGGGCGCAGGGCTTTCGATGTTTGATGCCTCTGCATTGGCCAAGGCACTGTTGGGGGATAGCATCTATTCTAACATGATGATCTTTGGCGCAGTTTGGCAAAGTGGAACAATTCCAGTGAGTTACGAGGCAATCCTTGGCGCGATTGAGTTGAATGGTGCAGCGATAAACCGCAACATTAAAGCATTTGAGCTTGGCCGTTGGGCCGCTGCATACCCGCAGGATGCCAATGCTGTGTTGCAGACCAATGTTGTGGCCTTGCCTGAAACGCTCGCTGATAAAATCTCTTTCCGAGAGGCGCATGCTGTGACTTATCAAGGCAAGCGATTAGCGCGCAAATACCGCCGCTTGGTCGATAAATTCACGGATGTGGCTGTGCAAGAAGCCGTCGCGAAAGGTTATCATAAACTGCTGACATATAAGGATGAATACGAGGTGGCGCGCTTGTTGACGGAAACCAAAGCCAAGGCAGAAGCTGAATTTGCTGGTGATCTAAAGCTAAGCTACCACCTTGCGCCACCGATCGTATCAAAAACCGGTTCGGATGGGCGTCCAATGAAACGGGAATTTGGCGCGCGGATGGCTTGGGCCTTTCCGAAGCTTGCAAAACTCAAATGGTTGCGCGGCACGCCTTTTGATCCGTTTGGTCGTTCCGCAGAGCGGAAAATGGAGCGCGCGTTGATCAAGGAATACGAGGCGGACATGGCAGAAGTTCTGACGATCATGCGCCCCGACACAGCTGATGCAGCGATTGCTTTGGCGGCACTGCCACTTGAGATACGCGGATTTGGCCCTGTGAAAGAAGCAAACGCGCGCAAAGCGGCAAAGCGGCGCGAAGAACTGCTAGGGGTTTTGCGCGGGGCGCCGATGCAACAAGCGGCGGAGTAGCGTGCAGGTCGCTGATTTGATGCATGGATTTCTGTCCCAAACCCTCGTATGCATTGGGCCATCAGCGATGACGACACAGTAGAAACAAGGCACACAATGGCAGTTGGCATATTCGATAGCGGGCTAGGCGGCCTTACGGTGCTGGATGCTGTGGCAAAGCGCTTGCCTGATGTGCCGCTTGTTTATTTGGGCGATAGTGCGCATGCGCCTTACGGTGTGCGCACGCCTGATGATATTTACAATCTGACCACACAGTCTACGCAGCGATTGTTTGATGCGGGATGTGATCTGGTTATTTTGGCCTGCAACACGGCCTCTGCTGCTGCCTTGCGGCGGATGCAAGAGGACTGGATTCCGAAAGATAAGCGCGTCCTAGGCGTGTTTGTTCCCTTGATTGAAGCATTGACCGAACGGCAGTGGGGCGACAATTCCCCGCCGCGCGAAGTAGGCGTAAAACATGTGGCGCTTTTTGCAACGCCCGCAACAGTGTCGAGCCGTGCATTCCAGCGTGAACTTGCGTTTCGCGCGATCGGGGTGGACGTAGAAGCGCAAGCCTGTGGCGGTGTTGTCGACGCGATCGAAGACGGCGACATGATCTTGGCAGAGGCTTTGGTCAAAAGTCACGTTGATGCGCTCAAGCGGAAAATGCCGGAACCTGACGCGGCTATTTTGGGCTGTACGCATTATCCTTTGATGGTGAATGCGTTTCAGGCGGCCCTTGGCCCTCAGGTTAAGGTGTATTCGCAAGCTGATCTGGTTGCTGAAAGCCTTGCTGACTACTTGGCACGCCGTCCCCACTTGGTGGGATCGGGCACCACATCCGCGTTTTTGACAACCGGCAACCCTGCGCAGGTGTCCAGCCGCGCGACGCAGTTCTTGCGACGACAGATTGCCTTTGAAGCCGCATAACCCGAATTTTCGAATATTTATCCCGAGGGGGATCAAACTATGACCTATAACGTCGCCATTCTTGGCGCTTCTGGTTACACGGGCGCCGAACTTGTGCGCTTGATTGCAACACACCCGAGCCTTGAAATCGTCGGGCTGTCCGGCAATTCAAAGGCTGGCATGGCAATGGCGGATGTATTTCCACACTTGCGTCATCTCGATTTGCCTGTCCTGACGACAATCGAAGAAATGGACCTTTCGCGTGTCGATCTGGTGTTCTGCGCATTGCCGCATGCCACATCGCAGGCCGTCATTTCCAAGCTGCCAAAATCGCTTAAAATCGTTGACCTGTCGGCTGACTTTCGACTGCGTGATCCTGCGGACTATGCCAAATGGTATGGCCAAGGCCACGCCGCATCAGAGATGCAGGATGAAGCCGTTTATGGCCTGACTGAATTCTATCGCGCCCAGATCAAAGATGCACGGTTGGTGGCTGGCACCGGCTGCAACGCTGCGACAGGCCAATATGCATTACGGCCATTGATTGAGGCGGGCGTGATTGATCTTGATCAAATCATCATCGACTTATTGGCGGCAGTATCGGGCGCAGGACGCAGCCTGAAGGAGAATTTGTTGCACGCTGAATTGTCTGAAGGGGCGCATGCCTATGCTGTTGGTGGCACGCACCGGCACTTGGGTGAGTTCG
>CBDTVI010000055.1:0-12172 GCA_965364065.1 uncultured Yoonia sp.
GGATCATCTGACGATTCGATGCGATCGGTGAATAATTGCGCTGATGTCAGGATGTTGCGCAGATCATGGCTCACTTTGGCCACCGCACCGCCCAGCTGGGCCAAACGTTCTTTTTGCTTCAGCGCGCCTGTCAGCTGCGTCTGCATCATCTGCAAGGCTTCTTCAGCGTCGCGCAACTCGCGCACGCCAGCGCTGGGTGTGATGATCTGGCGGGCATCTTCGGGGGCTTTGGCGTAGGCCTGCATATGCGTGACTACGCCTTTGATCGGTCGCACCAGGAAAACCTGCACAGCAAAGAACAGCAAGCCAGCCGTGATGACCGAGATAAAGGCCGAGAGCAGTAAAATATTAAGTCCGTAAGCCCACAATGCATCCCGCAGTGGCATTTCATCCATCGTTACTTCGATCAACAAACCTCCATCGCGGACAGGATTGCCGATGACACGAATGACGCCATCTTCGGTGTTCAGCATCGTCCCAAGCGCGTCTGAAATCAGCGTCATGCTGCTGGGACTGCGCATGTCATAGGTCGCGGTGATCGGAGACGGGATAGGCGAAGACAGCGCCAGCTGCCTGATTTCATCGCGGCGCAGCACGACGTTATAGACTTCAGCGTTGCGCAGCAGTTCTGCCTCTAGGGCAGGGCTGATCATATCGTCCGCCTCAAGCGCCAAAGACGCGATCTGCGCGCGTTCCAGCCTTGCCAGCAAGTAGTCCTCACGGAACCGCGCGACGGATGGCACAAAGATAAAAATCTCGGCCAGCATCACGAAGATTACCGTAAGGATCAGAAATCGACCTGAAAGTGAGTTGGTCATGGTCCCTCGCGCAAAAGGCTTATGGCAGCCACCGCTGCACAAAGCCGACAATACGCTTTACCTTGTCACTTTCAAAAAGTCTTGGACTAAAGTACGCGCCCGCCGCCCGCTTGTTCACTTCGCTGACGGTTGGATACGGCAGGACAGTGTTCGCAATTGCGGACATCTTCATGTTGTTGGCAATCGCCATCGCCCACATGCCGATCAATTCGCCTGCCATTGGACCAGCGATGGATGCGCCAACGGGGCGACCTTTGACGACCATAACTTTGATTAGGCCTTTGTTTTTGCGCTCCGCGATCAGGCGGTCATTGTGGTGGAAGTCAAAGCGTACGACTTCCAAACGGGCACCGAATTTTTGCTGGGCTTGTGCCTCTGTCAGTCCGACCTGAGCCAGTTCAGGGTCGGTATAAGTTGCCCAAGGGATGTGGCTTGTTTTTTGCTTGGACGGCAGACCGAACAACATCGACCGGATCAACACACCCGCATGATAGCCCGCAACATGGGTAAACTGCAGACCACCTGCAACGTCACCTGCAGCATAGACCTTTTTGTTGGTGATGGATCGCAGGTTATCACCGACTTTGAGGCCCGCACGGTCATGGGCAATGCCACCAGCGTCCAGATCAAGCTTTTCGGTATTCACTTTGCGGCCCACTGCCATTAGCAGATGCGAGCCTGTGAAATCGCCCTTTGGCGTATGGATCGTGATCGCGTTACCTTTGCCGCTAATCTTTTCGGCTTGGGCGTCTTCAATGATGTTGATGCCTTCGGCCTTGAGGTTCTCCAGCACAATCGCGGCCATTTCTGGATCGTCTTTGCCGAATGCTTTGGCCCCTTCGATCACAGTGACTTCGCAACCAAGACGGCGATGCGCTTGCGCCATTTCCATGCCGATGGGGCCACCACCGATCACGATCAGATGCTTGGGCTTTTCGCGCAGATCAAAAATGTCTTCGTTGGTGAAATACTTGACGGTGTCCAAACCGGGAATGGGTGGAACAAACGGGCCAGAGCCTGTGGCGACGACAAAGCGGCGTGCCTCGATGATGGTGTCGCCTGCTTGCACTTCGGTTTTGGAAATGAATTTGCCGAATTCCGAAATGACATGCACGCCTAGGCCCTCAAAGCGCTCAACGCTATCCAGAGGGGCGATCTGGGCGATCACATCTTGGACGTGGTCTTTGGCTGCGGCGTAATCAACCTTTGCTGTAACTTCGCTGACGCCGTATTTGGCGCCTTGGGACATGGCATGCGCAGCCTTGGCCGATGCAATCAGCGCCTTGGACGGCACGCAACCATAGTTTAGGCAATCGCCGCCCATCTTATGACCTTCGATCAGGACGACTTTTGCGCCCATCTGGACCGCACCCGCCGCGATGGACAAACCACCAGAGCCACCACCGATGATGCAAATATCTGTTTTAATCCGGTTCATGGTTCAAAGACCTTTCTTGCCGCGCAGGGCGTTGATGGCGATGGGTAGGGCTGCAAGGACGCACAGGCCAATGATGGGGAAGATGATCTGCGGCTCAAAGATAATGCCAAGGTTCGGGGTTTCGCCACGCGCGAAGACTTCGCCAAGGCCGGCACCGACCGATGTGTAGACGACCGAACCGGGAATGATGCCGAAAAAGGTCGAAATCACAAAGCGATGCAGTGGTACTTCTAGGAATGACGGGATCAGGTTGGCCAGAAAGAATGGCACGGCGGGGACCAAGCGGATCAGGAACAGCATCGACCACTGGTTTTCATCAATGCCGTCTTTGATCTTCTTCACCGCACCGCCTGAATTCTCAAGCTTCTTACCAAGGCTTTCACCGAATCCCCAACGGGCGGCTAGAAAGATTGCGGTCGCGCCGATCGTCGCAGCGGTCATGTTGAACAGCGCACCAGGGAAGGTCGCAAACAAGAACCCTCCGGTGAGTGTGGCGATAGTTGCACCGGGCAGTGAGAAGGCGACGATCACAACATAAGAGGTAATAAATACCAGTACCGTCAGAAAGTAGTTCTCATCGCGAAAGGCGATCAAATCCTCGCGGTTTTCGGCGAGCGCATCGAACGTCAAATAGTCGCGCAGAAAATATGCCCCAAGGATCGCCACGATAACAATCGCGATCAAAGGAAGCTTTTTTAACAACGGGTTGGTTGGTGCATCTGTCATTTCAGTCATCTTTTCGGTCCTATGGGTGTCTCTTTGCTTGCAGGTTAGATGGACTTAACCCCGCCGCAGCGATACCCACATCACAGCCCATTGATGCAAAGCACCCCTGATGTTTCAGTTTTGCGTGTTTCGGGTGTGATGAGTGAAACATTTGCGATCCTCGAAATATGGGAAATGTTGCAGTTTCATCTCGGTCATTGCGTTGACACGGCCCTTGCCCCTCTCTAAAGGACAGGACTGAAATGTAGTTCGGCTTCGAATCCTTTTTTGGATTTGGCCACCAACCGGAGGACACGCGATGAAGCGTACGTTCCAACCATCTAACCGGGTTCGCAAGAACCGCCACGGATTCCGCGCTCGTATGGCCACAAAGGCTGGTCGTCGGATTCTGAACAATCGCCGCGCCAAGGGCCGGTCGAAGCTAAGCGCGTAAGCGCTTTTCTGGTTTGACAGATTTGAAACCGCCGGTTGGGCCTGATGTGGGCACTCCGGCGGTTTCCGTTTGTCTAGACGTTTTAAAGAACCGCGCAGACTTTGTGCGCGCTTCTAACGCCCGCCGCCAAGGCACCCCCGGTATTCACCTGCAAGGCCGCAAGCGCGCGCCGGACGAGGCTGAGGGTATTCGCGTCGGCTACACGTGCTCCAAGAAAGTTGGCAACGCTGTTGCGCGCAATCGCGCTAAACGCCGCCTGCGCGAAGTGGCCCGCATCGTTCTGCCAGAAATGGGGCGCGATGGCTGGGATTACGTTCTGGTGGGTCGCAAAGACCTGACGGCATCCCTATCTTTTGAGATACTGCTGGCCGATATGCGCCGCGCTATGAAAAAGGTCCACGGATGAGCCCGCTTGCCCACATCGTTGCATTGCCTGTGCGTGCTTACCGGATGATTCTGTCGCCGTGGGTTGGGATGAGCTGCCGTTATCACCCAACTTGTTCGGCTTATTCCTTGGAAGCGTTGGAAAAGCATGGCGCGATCAAAGGCAGTTATCTGACCGTTCGTCGCATTCTGCGCTGCCACCCGTGGGGTGGGTCGGGGATCGATAACGTCCCCGACTAAGACGTTTACTCTTTTTCAAAAGAGATCGTCACGACCCCGATATCTAGCCCATAGCGTTTGACGTAAGCCAAATTCAGCAAGCGGTCGTCTGATTGCAGCCACATCCAATCATCAAAAGTGACCCGCATGGTTTCGGTTTCGCCGCTGGCAGAGGGGATGGGCAAATCAATCTCGTATTTCCAATTAAAACGGTCACCATCTTCAACGCCGGTCGCTTTGCCAATCACACCCGGGGCTGTTCCGGTCCAAGTGTCATCGCCAGTTTTAACGAGCGTCCAAATCCGCTGCTCTGTTGACCCGTCTTCATAGACGAAATCTTCAACGAGCCTCAGACGTGTCCCGTCCCAATCGCCGTTCAACGTCACGACAAAGCTGCGGCGCACAGTGCCAAGGATGTCTTGGAACTGCCCGTAAGCCACTAATTCGCCATCAAAGAACTCTTCAAGGTTCAGTTTGCGATCACTCAGGCTAGGATCATCAAACGATGGTTTTCCGGTGCAAGCAGCTAGTAGGACAAAGGCAGCAGCAAGAATAAGGCGCATTGGATTCTCCGTTCATTCCTTCTTGATACGCAGGGCAAGCCCGTTCGGATGCAAGTCAAATTGCGATTACCTAACAGAATCCCCGCAGGAATCGGTCTAACTCCGTTCAAGGCCCTGATTTGTGGGGAAATGCTGGATTGTGGCAACACTGTGCCGCGTCAGACCGCATCAGCTGGGTTTGCAGCCCTTATTTTCAATGAAACAAGGGCTGCCCAATTGTTGCTTAAAACGGTACAATTTACTGATAAATCGGTTAATCATCCAATTTTTGACAGCTTTGGATGGTCTAGTTTCGTTAAGAAGGCTGAAAATGCCCTGACAGATTGCTGGAGCAAAGATGATGATGAAGTTGACAAAACTTGCTACGATACTGTTGTGTACTGCCGCGCCTGTTGCGCTGTTTGCGCAGGATGTTACCCTGCAATCATCTGATGGATTTATTAGCGTCGATGGCCAGGTTGTTGGATTCAACGGAGTTATGTTGCGCGTTCAGACTTCTGTAGGTGCTGTCAGCGTTCCCGCCTCTGAGGTAATTTGCTTCGGCGATGGATGTCTTGAAGTCATCGCCTCGAACGATTTTGGCCTGACTGCGGATTCTTTTCAGTCGGTTGTTACAGGTAGCGGTACGGAAGTTGTGAGTGGTTCAGGTGATCTCCAAATTGCTTTTGCAGCCCCAGCGTTCGACACACTTTATGCCACCGCGGTCGGGGCTTTCGCCACGTCAGGCGCGCGCGCCGAGATCGCAGGCGACGGTCAGCTGATCTTGCAAAACGACGTTGATACAGCAACGCTTGTGGTCACCGATGATGCGGCTTCAGCAAATGTTGTCATTGAAACAGTGTCCCTGAACGGGACGGCACCGCGGGCGTATGCAAATGCGTTGGGTTGGGCCGGCAGTGGCCCACTCACCCACCAATTGGTCGGACTGCAGTCTTTTTCTGTGCTTGTCGCACCAAATGCGGGCATCGACAGTATCACACTTAATGACCTTGCCCGCGTTTACGCTGGTGAAATTACCAACTGGTCGCAAATTGGTGGGTCGGACGTGAACGTCTTGGCGCTCCAATTACCCACATCTTCGCCGTTGCGCGCACAAATGGAAGCCTTGGTCATGGCACCAGCAGGCAAGCGCATTGCTGGTAACGTTCTGACAATGTCAGACGAGGCAGGAATTGCAGCTTCGATTAACCAGTTCCCCGGCAGCATCAGCATTATTAGCACACAGGCTGCGAATGCCGATATGACTGTGACTGTCGCAGGATCATGTGGCGTGGCCGTTGCAGCAACCCCATTTAACGTCAAATCTGGTGACTATCCACTTATTCGGCCTGTGATGGCTACGTATGATGCCCCTTCAAACTTACCGCTCGTATCAGAGCTGTTTGATTTTGCGTCTACTGATGCTGTGCAAGATATGTTGGCGGGCGAAGGTTTTATCAGCCATATCGCGTCGCTGCAGGAGAGTGCCGTAAAGAATGCACGGTTGAGTCAATTGCTGGGTGCAACGCTTGACGACGCACAGCGGGTTGCGGCGGCCCAAATGTTCCAGGTTCTTTTTGATGCGGACCGCATGTCACCAACATTGACAGGTGGCGCGGCCAGCGGCCCAGAGGGCGCATGGAACCGTGCGATGATGAAAGACTTGATTGAAGCCATGGGTGATCCGGCCAACGCAGGCCGCGAGATTATTTTCGTAGGAGTTGGTCAAAGCTCTGCGGGTAGCCAGGCGGCGATCAATGCTTCGATCGCGGCGGCTGCGGAAATGCAGGCAGCTTTGGCTGCTACTGCCGCCAATGTGATTGCTGCAGGCAACTTTACGGTGTCCAGCTATGGCTTTGGTGACGTGTCGACTGCCACCTGCATCGACGGTCAGGTTGCAGGCCCCACATACACCCGCGTGGAAGTGTGGATGCGCTAACCCTTACTTTTAATTCCCAAGTGAAAGTCGCGCTGGTCCCTCTGGTGCGGCTTTTTCTTTGGGCTATTGGTATCTGCCGCATGGTTATCAGTTAACAGGCGGCTTGATATCGCTTAGCGCCTAGTCACATGTTGTTGTCTGAGATGTCCAAAGGGTGCAAACAAGCGCCCGAACACTTAGGTAGAGCAAATGACAAAACGCATCATGTATATCTTTTTCGCCGCAGCACTTGCCCTTTACGCAGGTGCGGTATCCGCGCAACCGCTCAGCTTGGCCCAAATCTCGGGGTATCTGAACCAACTAGAGACTGCCCAAGGGGGGTTCACGCAGATCAACCCAGACGGAACGCTGTCGACGGGGCAGATTTTTATCAAACGCCCGGGCCGCATCCGCTTTGAATACAACCCGCCTGCAGAATCAATGGTTCTGGCAGGTGGCGGGCAGGTGGCGATCTTTGATCCCCGCTCGAACACGGGTCCTGATATCTATCCGCTCAGCCGGACGCCGCTTAGCATTATTTTGGCGCCAAACGTCGACCTTGATCGCGCGCGGATGGTCACGAATGTGGTCTCTGATGCCACCTCCACTTCAGTGACGGCGCAAGACCCTGACAATCCCAACTATGGCAGCATCCAGATGGTGTTCACTGCCGCCCCGATTATCGAGTTGCGCCAGTGGATCGTCACCGATGATCTGGGCGCTGAGACTACAGTGATTTTGAATGACTTGGTGTCGGGTGGGGCGATCAACAGCGTGTTGTTCAACGTCCAAGAAGAAATTCGCAAGCTAGGGAACTAAGCCTGCGTTAGAATGAAAAAAGGCGGCCCTTGGTGGCCGCCTTTTTGTCGTTGTGTTGTTAGCGTTTACGACATGACCGCAACTGCTGGTCATACATCACAGCGCGGGCTTCGACCTCGCCTGCGATGCGGATCAGCCAGCTTTTCGACCGCCACGTGCCGCGCAAGAACCCTGTGCGCCCGTCGTGATAGGCTAGGTATTGATTGCGTGTATCGGTAATCGGCACGCCGGTTTCTTGAACCGTCAGCGCCATATACCAACCCATAAAGTCAGCAGCGTCGCTGATGTTTTCGCGCCGCGCACGGCGTTTGTTTTCGCGCCGCTGGTATTCTTCCCATGTGCCATCCAGCGCCTGACTATAGCCCAACGCAGAAGACTGTCGCCCGACTGGAATAATGCCCAACGCATAACGGTGCGGTGGCCGGTTATTGCCGATAAACTTACTTTCTTGATAGATGATCGCCATCATCGAGGGCACAGGGACCCCGTATTTACGTTCCGCTGCACGGAATGCGCGTAGATATTCTGGGCGCTCTGACACGATGCTACAAGCGTTCTCAAGGTTGCGCGGCGCCGAGAAATTACCCGAACCCCCACAACTACCTAAAAACAGCACACATGCTAAAGCGCGAAAGATTCTGCTCATCTGCCTCTCGCTTTTCTTTATTTTTTTCAAGCATAGCGCGTTTGGATCGGTCTGGGAATCCCTAAGGCAAGCAGCCTAGATCACAAAAGCGAGGATCACAGGCAAAGCCAGCACTGAAAGCAGGGTCGATGCCACAACAAGCCCTGCGACTGGTTGTGCATCCGCCCCATATTTTTCAGCTAAAAGGTAGGACGTGACAGCGACTGGTGTTGCCACCTGCACAATCAAAACTGCCGCCGCGATAGGTTCCAGCCCGAACCACCATGCCGCCAGCCATGCGGCGCCCACGCAGATAACGACCTTGATCATCGACAAGATCACTGCGCGCGTCATTGCCTTCGTTTCAAGCCGTGCAACGGCCACGCCAAGGGTGATCAGCATCATGGGAATTGCCATCTGCCCGATCAGCTCGATCGCATTGGTCAGAAATTCCGGCGTTTCCCAGTCTTGCCACAAGAACAGCGCACCCAACAAAGTGGCCGCGACCAATGGTTCTTTGACAACGCGGCGCAGCGATCCGCCACCCGCGACCATCCAAATGCCGACCGTAAATGATAAAATTGCCATGACGGCAAAGACGACGACCGCATAGCCCAGACCAATTTCACCGAATGCAAACAGGGCAAGCGGCAAGCCCAGATTGCCAGTATTCCCGAAAATAAGCGGTGCCAGATAGGTTTGCATATCAAGGCGGGCGACTTTGACCACGATAAAGCACCCAATCATAACAAGGCCGTAGGCCACGAATGCGGCCAACGACAATGCCGCCAACGCCTCTGGTTCGACGTCGGTTTTCATCAATGACACAAAGATCAAGCAAGGCACCGAAAGGGTCATCGCAAGGCGCGTGACGAATTCAACCCGATATTCAAAACCCAGCTTGACCCAAGCAAAGCCAACCGCGGCCAACAGGAAAACGGGGGCCGTGATGTTCAAGACTGTCAGCGCTAGGTTCACAGACTGTTTCCTTCATTTATGCCCGCAAGGCGTGGACTTTGCGCGCGCAGCAGAGATATACGGGAGGCGGGTAAGGGTTTTATGTTCAAGACACGTGCAAAATATCATCTAGGTCAAGTGGTCCGCCACCGCAAACACCCCTTTCGGGGTGTGGTATTTGACGTGGATGCCATGTTTTCAAACACTGACGAATGGTACAACGCCATTCCAGAGGACAGCCGCCCTAAAAAAGACCAGCCATATTATCACCTGCTGGCCGAAAACGACCAAAGCTTTTACGTGGCTTATGTGTCCGAACAGAACCTTGTCGCTGACTATTCCGGCGAACCGGTCGATCACCCAGATCTGGATGATCTTTTTGGCCCCTTCGAGGACGGCCTTTATCCGTTGCAGGTTCAGCTGAACTAATCTGCGAAAGCAATCACGTCATGGCGCATTGTGCCAAGGCCTTCGATTTGTGCAGTCACAACATCTCCCGCTTTCAAGAACCGTGGCGGTTTATGCCCGTAACCCACACCAGGGGGCGTGCCTGTCAGGATCAAATCACCTGGATGCAGTGTGATGAACCGGCTGACATGTGCGACGATCTGTTTGACCGAAAAAATCATCGTCGCCGTGCTGCCAGTTTGCATTTGCTGGCCGTTCACTTCTAGCGACATGGCTAGGTTTTGCGGGTCCGCAACCGTGTCTGTGGTCACCAGATAGGGACCAACAGGCGCAAAGCTGTCGGCTGATTTGCCTTTGACCCAATGCCCGCCATAGGCCATTTGAAAATCACGCTCTGACACGTCGTTGGCCATACAAAAACCTGCGACATGATCTAGTGCATCCGCTTCGCTGACGTTCAATGCGCGGCTGCCTATGACGATGCCCAACTCTACCTCCCAATCGGTTTTTTGTGCACCTTTTGGAATGACAATGGGGTCGGTCGCACCGCTGACATCACAGGCTTTCATGAACAAAATAGGGTGTTCCGGGATCGCCATACCCATTTCTGCGGCATGGTCGTAATAATTCAAACCAATGCAAAAAATGCGCCGCACGTCACGCAAAAACGGCACATGGGTTCCGGTGATTTGCGGCAACTTGCTAAGGTCCAATGCGGCCAATGCCACCAGCGCATCAGGCGCCAACTCTGCTTCTGTGACATCAGCGATATGACCGGACAGGTCACGCAAATGCCCGCCTGCGTCCAGTGCGGCAGGTTTAATTCCATCGTTGGTCTTGATCCGGCACAGCTTCATCGTGGGCTCCTTTTGCATTCACGATAGTGATAGGCCCAAGGGCCTCGCTGCACCAGAGGGGTGGTCAACGCCGCCCGTCATGTTACATCAATTGCAAGACCCGAAAGGACGCCCAAATGCTTGTTGTTGTATCGCCCGCCAAATCACTGGATATGGACCCCGTTGATGTGCCCGCCACCGCCCCTGAATTTCAGGCAGATGCGGTGCGCCTATCCAAAACCGCGCGTAATCTGACGCTTGGGGAACTCAAAGGTTTGATGAGCATTTCGGATGATCTGGCACGTTTGAACCGTGACCGTTTTCAGGCTTTTGCGGCAGAACCCGCCCCCCACACCACCAAAGCCGCAGCATTGGCGTTCAACGGTGACACCTATCAAGGGCTAGAGGCAAAGACCTTGTCCGAGGACGACCTTGCATGGGCGCAAGATCACTTGCGTATTCTATCAGGACTTTACGGATTGCTTCGCCCGTTAGACGCGATCCAGCCTTACCGTTTGGAAATGGGCAGCCGTCTGAAAACACGGCGCGGCAAATCGCTTTATGAGTATTGGGGCGACACGATTGCCAAAGCGCTCAATACGCAGGCTGATGCGGTCGCGACGGATACGTTGGTCAATTGCGCCAGTCAGGAATATTTCGGGGCGGCTGATCGCAAGGCGCTGAAACTGCGGGTGATCACGCCGGTCTTTATGGAAGTGAAAGACAACAAACCCCGCATCGTCAGCTTTTTCGCCAAGCGCGCACGCGGCGCGATGGCGCGGTTTGTCGTTGAAAATCGCGTGACCGAAGCGGACGGGATCAAGGACTTTACCAGCGGTGGCTACGCCTACGATCGCGATTTATCCGAAGGCGATAAATGGGTCTTTTTGCGCGACTACCCGAGTTAATTGATATGAAAGTAGCGATCATCGGGCGTGGCGCGATTGGCCAATACGTACGCGCCCAGTTGGCAAAACATGACATCACCGAAGTCGCCCAGATTGTTCGCACGGGACAAGAAGCTGCATCGCAACCACCCTGTATTTCTGATCTGCATAACCTGCCAGAGCGGCCCAACCTGATCGTCGATTGCGGCGGCCATTCCGCTTTGGCTGAACATGGGCCTGTTGCCTTGGGTCTGGGGATTGATGTCCTTACTGTGTCACTTGGGGCATTGGCTGATCCAAAGTTGGAGGCTTCTTTGACGGCCGCTGCTAAGGCTGGCGGGTCCCGCCTCCACCTGACCAGTGGCGCAATCGGGGGGTTGGATGCCTTGCGCGGCGCCCGCGCGGGAGAAATCACAAAAGTCACTTACATAGGCCGCAAACATCCAAAAGGTTGGGCGGGATCGCCTGCCGCAGACGTACTAGACCTCGATAGCTTGACCGAAGCGACCGCGCATTTCACGGGAACGGCCCGCGCTGCGGCGCTTGCCTATCCCAAGAACGCAAATGTCGCCGCTGCAGTGGCCTTGGCTGGTGTTGGGTTTGACACGACCGAAGTCACTTTGATCGCTGATCCAGACGCCACCGCGAACATCCACGAAGTGCATGCGACCGGAACATTCGGCAGCTTCCACTTCACAATTTCCGGCAACGGATTGCCCGAAAACCCGCGCAGTTCCGCATTGGCCGCGATGAGTGTCGTGTCTGAATTGGTAGAACGAAAAAAGCGGATTGGCTTCTAAAAATCGGCTGCAATCCGCATGTCGCGCAATGGGCGCACTGCTTTGATCGACGTCTCATAAAGTGGATGTGCTTTGTAGGCGGCCAGCGCGCCGGCACTGTCAAATTCGGCGTAGACGATCACGTCGACCTCTGACGACAACGTATCGTTTTGGGTGTTCTGGCGTACTTCGAAAAAGGTCGCATTGGGTATGCCCGCCAGCAACTCCAACCCTGCCACGATTTGCGGCAGGTCTGCTTTGTCTTTGGCGCTGAAGAATACTACGTGGCGCAGGGTTGGACGGTCAGACAAAGGGCATAGCTTTCAAATCTACAAAGTTGCCCGTTTCAAACATGCCCGCCCGCCCGCTGCAAGTTAGATACG
>CBDTVI010000056.1:0-11581 GCA_965364065.1 uncultured Yoonia sp.
CCGAGGATCAAGCGATGGATGTTGTCTTTGGTTATGGCTGTGGTCTGGATATGACCCGTCGTGATCTGCAGGCAGCTGCAAAGGCCAAACGGCGACCTTGGGATACTGGCAAGGATTTTGACAATGCCGCGATTATTGCACCTCTGACCCCTAAGGCGGATGCGGGCGACATCGGGCAACTCGAGATCAAATTATGCGTCAATGACGACGTGCGCCAGCGATCGACCCTTGATCAAATGGTTTGGTCGATCCCCGAGATTATTGCGGACCTTTCGACGCTTTATACACTGCACGCTGGCGACTTGATTATGACCGGAACCCCTGCGGGTGTGGGGCCAGTGGTGCAAGGTGACGTATTACGTGGCACAATTGGCGGTTTCGCCGAACTTGAAACGCGTATTGTCTGATTAACTCCGCCTTGCGCAACCGCGCGAACGACCCAACCCACACCCAGTCGCTGACTGATGGAGGACCACGATGACTACATCCCGCCGCACCCTGCTTGGGCTTTTGGCCGCAGCATGTCTGTCTACGACTGCTGCCGCGCAAGAGGTCACACTGCGCCTGCATCAGTTTTTGCCCGCCCAAGCGAATGTGCCCGCACATATCTTGGATGTCTGGGCCGACAGTGTTGAAGCGGACAGCAACGGGCGCATCAAAATCGACCGTTTTCCATCAATGCAATTGGGGGGATCGCCGCCACAACTGATCGATCAGGCAATTGACGGTGTGGCCGATATAATCTGGACCGTCGCAGGCTACTCTCCCGGGCGTTTCCCGCAATTAGAAGTCTTCGAACTGCCGTTCATTTCACCCGACGCCGAAGCAACGTCGCGGGCTTATTGGGAACTGGCCGAAGCACGGATGATGGATACCGATTTTGCGGATTTCAAACCGCTTGGACTTTGGGTACATGGCCCGGGCGTGATCCACGCAAACCGGCCTATCACTGATGTGGCCGACCTACGCGGCTTGAAACTGCGCGCACCGTCACGGACGACAACGACGTTGTTTACCGCATTGGGGGCAACATCCGTAGGCATGCCCGTTCCAGCCGTGCCAGAATCTCTGTCGCGCGGTGTTATCGACGGCGCTGTGATTCCTTGGGAGGTTGCTCCGGCACTGAAAGTGCAAGAGTTGGTCACGTATCATACCGAATTCCCGGGTGACGCGCTTTATACTTTGGCGTTTATCTTCGCGATGAACCAAGACGCTTACGACGCGCTGCCCGCTGATCTACAGGCTGTGATCGACGCGAACTCAGGCCTTGAGTTTTCAGCCTTCGCAGGCCGCGTTCAGCAAGAATACGATGCACCCGGACGTGCCTTGGCTGCAGAGCGGGGCAACACGATCATTACACTGGACGAAGCCCAAGTCGCCGCATGGCGCGCGGCCAGCCAACCAACAATCGACAACTGGATTGCCGAGACCACAGCCGCAGGCCTAGACGGGCAGGGCATTTACGATGACGCGGTCGCCCTGATCGCTAAACATAACGCGGGCAACTAAGCGTTAATCGAGGACAGCACTTGCTGCACACAGCGATCCAAAAGCTCGCACAAGTCATGGCACTGCTCGGTGGGGCGGTGCTGTGTCTTTTGGTGCTTATGGTTTGTGTCAGCATCAGCGGTCGCGAGCTAAGTGATCTGGCTTACGGCGGTGCGCTGGGCGGGTTTGGTGACAGGTTGATTGCTTGGGGTGTCGGTCCGATTTTGGGTGACTTTGAACTGGTCGAAGCTGGCGTGGCTTTTGCGATCTTCGCCTTCCTGCCCCTTACACAGTTAAGCGGCGCACATGCCAAAGTGGATGTGTTCACCAGTGGTTTGGGCACAGGCGTCAACCGTGCACTGGCTACATTCTGGAGCATCGTGATGGCTGTGATCATCGTGCTTATCACATGGCGCTTGTGCGTCGGAATGCAGGACAAAATCCGCTATGGCGAGACGTCGTATCTAATCCAGTTCCCCATCTGGTGGGCATATGCGGCCAGTTTTGCGGCCGCAATTACCGCTAGCATTGTCAGTGTGTACTGTGCTGCGATGCGCGTGACCGGACGGCGCTATGACTGATCTTGCGCTGGGCTATCTGTCCTTTCCTGTACTGCTGCTTTTGATCTTTTTACGCGCGCCTATTGGCCTTGCGATGCTGCTTTGCGGTATTGGCGGGCTCTGGTTGGCGACCGACGGGACGACCGTTTTCATGGGGCGGTTGAAATCTGAAGTGTTCTCGACATTCTCAAGCTACAATTTGTCAATCATCCCGATGTTTCTGCTGATGGGGCAGTTCGCCACGCATTCAGGCATGTCGCAGTCGCTGTTTAAAGCTGCGGAAGCATGGTTGGGGCATCGCAAAGGCGGCATGGCAATGGCCGCCGTAGGGGCTTGCGCGGGCTTTGGTGCGATCTGCGGATCGTCTTTGGCGACAGCCGCGACCATGAGCAAAGTTGCCTTGCCTGAATTGCGCAAATACGGCTATTCGGGCGGGTTTTCGACGGCAACCTTGGCGGCAGGTGGCACTTTGGGCATCCTAATTCCGCCTTCTGTGATCTTGGTGATCTACGCAATTCTTACTGAACAAAACATCGCCAAACTTTTCGCAGCTGCCATCATCCCGGGCATTCTCGCGGCAATTGGTTATATGATCACAATCGCAATATATGTGCGGATCTACCCCGATCAGGCGGGCATCAAAGATCGGGTATCCTTGCCCGAACGGATCAAAGCAATGGGCGCGGTCTGGCCGGTTTTGTTGGTTTTTGGATTGGTGGTCGGCGGCATTTACAATGGCTGGTTCACGCCCACCGAAGGGGCAGCCGTCGGTGCAATGGGAACTGGACTGATTGCGTTCTTCTCGGGATCGCTCAACTGGGCGGTCTTTCGACAAAGCATATTCGAGACCGCAACCGGCACAGGCATGATCTTTTTCATTGTGCTGGGCGCTGCGTTCTACAATGGGTTTTTGGCGCTGACGCAAGTCCCGCAGGAACTGTCGGCATTCGTCACCGAACAAGGGTTCAGCCCGTGGACGGTCATGGTGCTGATCCTTGTATTCTACCTCATCCTTGGTTGCCTGATGGACAGCCTATCGATGATCTTGCTGACTGTGCCGATCTTTTGGCCGGTGATTTCGGGGCTTGATTACGGGATGACGACCGAAGAACTTGCGATCTGGTTCGGTATTCTTGTGCTGATCGTGGTTGAGGTCGGCCTGATCACACCGCCCGTTGGCATGAACCTGTTTGTTATCAACAGCATGGATAAAGAAACGCCGATGACTGCAACCTACAAAGCGGTGTTGTTCTTCGTCGGTTCTGACGTGGTGCGGGTATTCATTTTGTTGATGTTCCCCGCCATTACGCTGGTCTTCATCTAGGAATTTCGCGCAGGCTGCCCATTCAGGTCAAAGTCACACTGCAATGCGCGGTCGATCACCCGCTGGGCGTTGGGAATGTCATTCCCTTCGGCACGGCGAGTGGCCACGGCGGAGGAATGATTGAGGCTTAGCCAGCGTTGGATCAGACGCGCGCGCAATTCGGGCATTGGCACATCAACACGGACGGATGCATCCCACAGCTTTGCGAGTTCGGCCCAAGGGGCCTCATCGAACATCAGATAGTTGCCTTCGACAATGACCACGCGGGCCGCTGCTGGCACAGCGACGGCACCGGCAATCGCGATATCACGCGTGCGGTCAAACGTAGGGGCAAAGACTTCGTCACCTGATTTGAGCGCATGAACCATCCGCAAAAAACCCGGCGCATCAAAGGTCTCGGGCGCACCTTTGCGCGGACGCAAGCCGCGTGCATCTAAGATCGCATTATCAAGATGAAAGCCGTCCATTGGCACGACGGCCGTCTTGCGGCCTTGTGCATTCAGGCGGCGTGAAAGTTCGGTCGCCAATGTAGATTTGCCGCTGCCGGGTGCGCCAGCGATACCGACAAGATAGCGATCGCTGTCTTGCGCCAAGATATGCTCCGCCAATTTATTGACGTGATGGGTCAGTGTGCTCACGATATGTCCTGCCTGCCTGTGGGCTTTGCCCTGTTTTGACACTAGCCTAACCCCAGACGGAATTTTGCGCGATAGATTTCTGAAAGTATCTCAGACCTGCAACTGCATAGTGTGTCGTTTTCGCTATGACCCGTGGCAAACCGTGCCCGCTTCGCATAGTTTCAGGGAAACGCAGAACCAAAGGCAAGGCGCCAAACGAATGGCAAGAATTTTAAGCACTTGGCGGATATTGGTCGCCGTCTGGACGACAGCTGGCGAAAAGCACCTTGGCTTGATCGCTGCTGGCGTTGCGTTTTTCGGCATGTTCGGGATTTTTCCGGGCATTGCAGCCGTCATCGCAATTTTTGGATTGGTCGCCGATCCGGTGGTGATTGCCGAACAGCTTGCATTGATGGAAGGGATTATCCCGCCCGATGCATACGGCTTGATTTCAGTACAAATCAACCGCTTGATCCTTGCGCCCACGCAAGCACTGGGTTGGGCGACGGGTGTCTCGATCGCACTTGCACTTTGGTCATGCCGCGCAGGAGTAGGCGCGTTGATCGGCGGTTTGAACGCCATTGCGGGTCAGCGGATGCGCAATAGCATTTGGCAAATGGTGGTCGCGTTGATGCTGACGGTCGCCCTAGTATCGCTTGCCATTGTCGCCTTGACTGTTGTTGTGGTCGTGCCTATCGGGTTGGCTTTTATTCCTGTTGCGAATTCAACCGCTTGGCTGCTGGAAGGCATCCGCTGGGCAATCGCATTGGGTGTGTTGATGATGGGCCTTAGCCTGCTGTACCGCTTTGGTCCTGCAAGGATCGGAGGCCGGGGGCGCTGGGTCACCGTGGGCGCTGTTGTCGTTGTGATCTTGTGGGTCGCGGCATCCGCAGGCTTGTCTTACTACCTGACCAATTTTGCCAGCTACAACGAAGTTTACGGATCAATCGGTGCTGTGATCGGCTTGCTGCTATGGCTCTATGTCAGCGCCTATCTGATTTTGTTGGGCGCCGCCTTGAACGTCGAAGTGCATGGTGGCGGACTGCCATCCGAGGCCCAGCAAGACACAACCTACATTTAGGATCACGTCACGCGCGACACCTGCTTGTAGACCGGATCATCCCACAGCTTGTTGGTCATCACATCAGCAATAACCCGCACCGCGCGGTCCACGTCGTCTGCGTCAATAAAGAGCGGCGTAAAGCCAAAGCGCATGATATCGGGTGCGCGAAAATCACCGATAAGATTGCGCGCGATACAAGCCTGCATCGCTGCGTACCCGTTTTCAAACGCAAATGACACTTGGCTACCGCGTTTGTGCGGGTCGCGCGGGCTGGCAAGGGTCAGCATCGGGCAGGCGGCTTCGACCCCTACGATAAACCGCTCGGTTAATGTGATCGAGGCATCGCGCAAAGCCTGCATATCGACCGCGTCCCAGATGTTCAGCGCGCTATCAAGAGCCGCCATCTGGAGAACGGAAGGTGTGCCCACGCGCATCCGTTCGATCCCTGTTCCGGGGCGGTAATCAAGATCAAATGCAAAGGGTGCTTGATGCCCCAACCATCCCGAAAGTGCTGGTTGGCAGGTGTCGATGTGGCGAGGGGCGACATAGATAAACGCAGGCGCGCCGGGGCCTGCATTCAGGTATTTATACGTGCAACCAACGGCGAAATCCGCGTTGCAGCCTTTCACATCAACCGCCAATGCACCCGCAGTATGGGCCAAATCCCAGACCGTTACGGCACCAGCCGCCTGTGCTTTGGCAGTCAGCGCTGCCATGTCATGCAAGCGTCCGGTCCGGTAATCGACTTGGGTCAGCATCAGCACAGCCAGGTCATCGTTGATATGATCCGCGACATCTTCGGGGGCGACCACGCGCAATTCAAGCCCGCGTCCAAGCGATTTGATAAGCCCTTCAGCCATGTAAATGTCGGATGGGAAATTGCCGCTGTCGGTCAGAATAACCTTGCGGTCCGGCACCAAATCAATCGCCGCAGCAAGTGCTTGATAAACTTTGATCGACAACGTGTCACCCAGCACAACATGACCTTGCTCGGCCCCGATCAAGCGCCCGATCCGGTCGCCATATTCCGTAGGCTGCGCCATCCAGCCTGCACGGTTCCATCCAGTGATAACCTTTTCGCCCCATTCGGCGGTGACGGCTTGGGCGACGCGGGCGGCGGTGGCCTTGGGCAATGGCCCAAGCGAATTGCCATCTAGATAAATCATACCCTCGGGCAGGTGAAACATGGCTTTTGTTGCGGCGAAATCAGTCATATCGGGTCCTTAGATATTCAAAAACAGTGCGATCAGGGCAAGGCTTGCAGGAATGGTTTGGGCAAATAATGCGGCCTTTGTCGCAGTCATCGCGCCGTAAATGCCCGCAACCACAACGCAAAGCAGCAGGAAGCTAACCATCGGTCCACCAGCACTGCCCCAGATCAAGCCAAAGATCAGGCCCGCAGACAAGAACCCGTTATAAAGCCCCTGATTGGCTGCCAGAACCCGCGTTTCAGCTGCAAATTCAGGGGTTAGCCCAAAAACACGCCGCGCGCGCGGCCCTTCCCACAAGAACATTTCTAGCACCAGAAAATAGGCATGGATCAGTGCTACAAGCACGATCAGAATTGTCGCAATCATTTGATGTCTCCCTAGACTTGGCCGCCTGAAATTTCGATTGTTTGCCCGTTTACACTGCGCGCCCCGTCTGAGCAAAGCCAGAGTGCGGCCGCGGTAATTTCGTCTACTTCCAGCAGCGTTTGGTGTCGATTGCCCTTGGCCATTGCGGCCCTTGCGCCATCCTCGTCCACGTCAAAGCGTTTCATCAAACCGGGCAGTTGGTTGCGCACAATATCAGTGTCCACATACCCGGGGCAAAGCGCGTTAAACGTGATGGGGCGGCGCATGTATTCTTCGGACAGCCCGCGGATCAACCCGATGACCCCGTGTTTGGTTACCGTGTAAGGAATCGCGTTTTTCAATCCGCGCACGCCCGCAATGGAACTGACGACGATCATGCGGGCAGGGGTGTCGGGGGCCAGCGTCGCCATCGCAGCCTGCACTGTCAAAAACACCCCATCAAGGTTGGTCGTCATCATTCTGCGCCATTGGGCCAATGTCGTGTTTTCAAACGGGCCGCCTTCGGCAATGCCTGCGTTTGCGACACAAATCTGAATCGGGCCACGGGCAGCGGCAGCACTTGCGATGCCGTCGCGCACCGATGCTTCATTGTCCACATCCATTACCAGTGGGTGCAGGCGCGGGTTGGTGGCAGCAAGGTCCGCAAGTTTATCCGCGCGCCGCCCTGTGATTGTGACCTCGGCACCTGCTGCGGCCAATGCAACCGCAATATCTGCGCCAATGCCCGTTCCACCGCCAGTGACTAGTGCGTGTTTGCCTGCATGTTCCATGATGATCCTTCCGTTAACCCATGCTAGCGGCACGGCAGGCATGGACAAGGACAAAGCAGGGGCGTTAAACCAAAGTTATGAAATGGATCGATATCCCTCCCGTCTGGCTTTTCCTCGCGCTCGTGATCACGTGGTGGATCGCGCAATTGCAACCAGCTGCCCTGTCTTTGGGCGGCCCTATCCCCAGTCTGCTGGGTGGTTTGTTGGTGGGTGGTGGTGTTGTGTTGATCCTGTTGGCCGCCGCCGAGATGCGCAAACAGCGCACAACAATAGTGCCGCATATGGAGGCCGCAAAGCTGGTCACCTCCGGAATCTTTAAACGTAGCCGCAACCCGATTTATCTGGGTGATACGCTGGTCCTTGCTGGATTGGCGCTGCGTTGGGAAGCCCCCGTCGCGCTGCTGCTGGTTCCGCTGTTTATGGGCACCATCACACAGCGCTTTATCGTCCCCGAAGAAAACCGCCTGCGCGTGAAATTCCGGGCTGATTTTGCACGCTATTGTCAAAACACACGCCGTTGGGTGTGATTGTTAGGGCATGACATGAAATGTCATGATGCCATTCCCTTGTGAAATATTATTGCGCGCTATAATGCTTTGACTCTGCGTTAAGATAAATGGGGGATTTTCCGTGAAAATCGGTACACCAAAAGAAATATTTGAAGGCGAAAACCGGGTCGCGATGACTCCGGCCTCGGCAAAAGACCTGCAAAAGCTGGGTTATGACTGTGTGATCGAAACTGGCGCCGGTGCGGCAGCTGGTTTCAACGACAAAACCTACAAGGATGCGGGCGTCACGGTGGTGAAAACCGCAGCAGCCCTGTTCAAAGCGGCTGATGTCGTGGCCAAGGTGCGTCCGCCAGAGGACATCGAGATTAAGCGTTTGCGCGACGGCCAGACGCTGATTTCTTTCTTCTACCCTGCGCAGAACAAAGAATTGATGGCGGCCGCCAACGCCAAAGGCGCCACCGTGATCGCGATGGATATGGTGCCGCGCATCAGCCGCGCGCAGAAAATGGACGCATTGTCGTCTATGGCAAACATCGCTGGTTACCGCGCTGTGATCGAGGCGGGCAACAACTTTGGCCGCTTCTTTACGGGTCAGATTACGGCCGCCGGTAAGGTGCCACCTGCCAAGGTTTTGGTTGTCGGTGCTGGCGTTGCTGGACTTGCCGCAATCGGAACTGCGACATCATTGGGTGCGATTACTTACGCCTTTGATGTGCGTCCCGAAGTGGCCGAGCAAGTTCAATCCATGGGTGCTGAATTCGTATTCCTTGATTTCGATGAAGAGCAGCAAGACGGTTCTGCCACAGGTGGTTATGCGCCCGTTTCTTCGCCTGAATTTGCAGCCGCACAGTTGGCCAAGTTCCGCGAAATCGCACCTGACATCGATATCGTCATTACGACGGCATTGATCCCGGGCCGCGACGCACCAGAGCTTTGGACCAAAGACATGGTCGACGCGATGAAGCCCGGCTCAGTCATCATCGACCTTGCCGCGGAACGTGGCGGTAACTGCAAGCTGACTGTGATGGACGAAAAGGTTGTCACCGACAACGGCGTGACAATCATCGGCTACACCGACTTCCCAAGCCGGATGGCCGCACAGTCATCGACGCTTTATTCAACAAACATCCGTCACATGATAGCCGACCTGACCCCTGAAAAGGACGGTGTGCCAAATCACAACATGGACGACGACGTGATCCGTGGGGCAACTGCGACACATAAGGGCGAGATCACATTCCCGCCGCCACCGCCAAAGGTGGCTGCAATTGCAGCAGCTCCTAAGAAAGCGGCGGTAAAGGAACTGACCGCTGAAGAAAAACGTGCGGCTGAAACCGCAGCGTTTAAGGCGCAGACACGCAACCAAGTCACACTGTTAAGCATAGGTGCCGTCTTGTTGCTGGGTGTGGGTCTGGTCGCACCGGCCAGCTTTATGCAGCACTTTATCGTATTTGTGTTGTCGGTGTTCATCGGCTTCCAAGTCATCTGGGGCGTTGCACACAGCTTGCACACACCGCTTATGGCGATCACCAATGCGATTTCTTCGATCATCATCTTGGGCGCGCTGACGCAGATCGGATCAAGTTCGTCCTTGGTCGTGATCATTGCCGCCCTTGCGGTCTTTATGACTGGCATTAACATTTTCGGCGGTTTTCTTGTGACACGGCGCATGCTCGCCATGTTCCAGAAATCCTAAAGGGGTAGTAGAACAATGGAATTTGGTTTCACAACAGCGGCTTATGTCGTTTCAGCAGTTCTTATTATCCTAAGCTTGGGCGGTTTGTCCGGCCAAGAAAGCGCAAAGCGTGCCGTCTGGTACGGCATGGCAGGCATGGCATTGGCCGTTGCGGCCACGCTTGTCGGGCCGGGGTCAGGGTTCTGGCTCTTGTCGCTGATCTTGATCGCGGGTGGCGGTGCTATCGGGTACCAACTGGCCACAAAGGTCCAGATGACCCAAATGCCAGAGCTTGTGGCTGCGATGCATTCACTTGTTGGTCTGGCTGCGGTCTTTGTGGGCTTTATTGCCCACCTAGAGCTGAACCGCGTCATGGGCATGGATGCTGCGGGCAAAGACGCACTTGAAGGATTTGCTGCTCTTTTGGCTAAGAAAACGGGCGTCGAGGTTGCGATCCTGCGGGTCGAACTGTTCTTGGGTATCTTTATCGGTGCGATCACCTTTACGGGTTCGGTCGTTGCTTACGGCAAGCTGGCTGGCAAACTAGACAGCTCTGCGACAAAACTCCCGGGTGGGCATTTGCTGAACGCCGGTGCAGCCGCGATTTCGCTGCTGTGTCTGGTTTGGTACTTTAACACCGGTGGGTTTGTGCCGTTGTTCTTTATGACGGTGGCGGCTTTGTTCATCGGGTATCACTTGATCATGGGCATCGGCGGCGCGGATATGCCCGTCGTTGTGTCGATGCTGAACAGCTACTCTGGCTGGGCTGCTGCGGCGATTGGTTTCTCGCTTGGCAACGATCTGATGATTGTTGTCGGCGCGCTTGTCGGATCGTCCGGTGCAATCTTGTCGTACATCATGTGTAAGGCCATGAACCGGTCCTTTGTGAGCGTGATCTTGGGCGGCTTTGGCGGCCCGCAGGGCGAACAGATGGCCGTAGAGGGTGAACAGATCGCTATTGACGCAGACGGCGTTGCAACAGCCTTGAACGAGGCGGACAGCGTCATCATCATCCCGGGTTACGGTATGGCCGTAGCACAAGCCCAACAAGCTGTGTCAGAGTTGGTGCGCAAGCTGCGCGCCCAAGGCAAGACCGTCCGCTTTGCGATCCATCCGGTTGCGGGGCGTTTGCCCGGCCACATGAACGTGCTGCTAGCCGAAGCCAAGGTGCCTTATGACATCGTGATGGAGATGGACGAGATCAACGACGACTTCCCGACAACGGACGTTGCTATCGTGATCGGGTCCAACGACATCGTGAACCCTGCGGCCCAAGACGATCCGAACAGCCCGATTGCGGGTATGCCGGTTCTTGAGTGCTGGAAGGCCAAGCAGGTATTCGTGTCCAAGCGCGGGCAGGGTACAGGCTATTCAGGCATCGAGAACCCGCTGTTCTTCAAGGAGAACACGCGGATGTTCTACGGTGACGCGAAGAAGTCATTGGACGAGTTGCTGCCAAAGATCGATTGAATGTAGGTTGGGTTTTCTAACTTAATGAAAGGCCCCGCTGATTGCAGCGGGGCTTTTTTTTGGGCTTGGGCGCGCTGGTTGTGTGGGGAATGGCAGCTTTGAACCCAGACCTACTAATCCTTCGGCCAGTCATGGTGCATGTACGAGACCAATTCTTCCTTTTCTGAATACACTTCGAAGCGGTGTCTAACGCCTGATTTCGCTAGCGTCTTAGACACGCGGCCAGAAAAGGCGACTAGCTCTTCGCTCGACTTGTGGTCAGCAGTAATACAGCCTGTGCTTGAATCGTGACTTAACTCCCTGAATACAAAGTGATCGAAGTCATTGAGCCTTATCGAGTACGTTCCCTCGGTAATCGCAAACCCATCTAACTTAAACATGTTCGCAAGTTTTGTTTTTGACGGCCATTTCGATATCGAAGCGGAAAGAAGTGCATATTCATCGTTCATATGATCAAAATCAGGCTAAGTGTTTTCGGCTAAAGTATCTGCATCGGTTTCAAATGTCTGCAAAGTCCGGCGATTTCAA
>CBDTVI010000057.1:0-11544 GCA_965364065.1 uncultured Yoonia sp.
TACGACCGAACGGGATCGACATGTGCAACTTTTCCATCCCCGCGAAGAACCGGTCAAGATGATCATCAAGCCTGAAAAATGCTTCCTTCCACACATGCACAACATCGTAAGTCGCATCCGAGTGGAGGAAGCCATTATCCAACACCGAAACCTTTGCCTCGCTGATTGGAAGATATTGGCCGTCCATGAAGGCAATGCCGGGAGGGTAGGTTGCCGGGTCAGAATGACGAGCAGACAGCGCGGGCAATTTGTACATGTTGTTCAACTCCAATGATCGAAAGTTTAGATCTCGCCTCATCTACAGAGCAATGAGGGTGTCGAATGTCCATGACGAATGCGCCGTGATCTTTGGAATAAAGATTTTCGCGAAGTCATCGAATCTGATATCCATACGGGTAAGCGGAATGCCAAAGCAGCCGTTCGGGCGCGGGCAGCGAAAGCTTAATTTGTCCCGCATAGCGGACCTCGGTTGTGTCAAAATGCTGCGCACCTGTTCCAATGTCCGCTTCAGGGAAGCTGCGTCGCAGCATTGGGAGCTTGCGTGAACGGCAGCAATGGGCCGGAAGCGTCGTAATGCTGGAAGGGCGGGAAACCGGACCTTCGCTGCGGCTTGCATAGAGGTCTGCTGTGCGGACGAAGCTGCCTTTTGCACTCGCAGCTATTGCTGGCGCAGCATTCCCTCGCATGTGCAGCTACCCACATTTTGCAGCGCAGCGGATTTCACCAGAGCGGCCATTGAGAGGGGCCAAATTGAGTATTCCCAAACAACCCTTTCGCTGCGTGAGTATCCAACTAACGGGTCGCGGACAAAGCTGCCTTATGCACCTGCAGCAAATGCGCATGCAGAAAACCTTCGCATGTGCGGCACAAATTTTTTTGGCTGTATAGCGGATTTCGCTAAACAAGCCATTCGAATAGGGCAAAAAGGGGCAGATTCAAACTGCCCAACCGCTGCACGCGAGTTGAACGATCCTATCGCGGACAGGTCAGACTTGCGCAGAAACCCTTTAAGTTGCGGCAGAAAGCCTTTGGTTTTCTAAGATCTCGATTCCGTAATCCTAAATGCTTCATTAAGCCAGTCATCAAGAACGGGGAAACTCAGGTCATTTGTACCGCCTAGGTTTGCGAATTTTGCCGCAAGCCTAGACCTGTTCACATGTTTTTCATTGCAACAACTAACCCTATTCAGGATCAGCGATTGTGTCCTGCTGCTGTTGTCCAAGTCCCTCAATACCGAGAGCCACAACATCGCCGGGCCGCAAATACTGCTGAGGGTCTTGGCCCATGCCAACGCCCGGAGGGGTTCCGGTTGAAATTACGTCACCAGGATGGAGCGACATGAACTGGCTTAGATAGCTAACCAGATGCGCGACGCCATAAACCATCGTGCTTGTCGATCCGTTTTGCATCGTTTTGCCATTCACCGTCAGCCACATTGAGAGGTTCTGCGGATCAGCGATTTCGTCTTTTGTCACAAGCCATGGGCCGATTTGCCCATAGTTGTCGCAGCTTTTGCCCTTGGTCCATTGACCCAGCCGTTCCAGCTGAAACGCGCGTTCGGACACGTCATTTGTGATCGCATAACCGGCCACATAATCCAGTGCGTCTTCTTCGCTCACGTATTTGGCGCGTTTGCCGATGATTACGGCCAGTTCGACCTCCCAATCGGTTTTCGTCGATCCGCGCGGGATCACAATCGGGTCATTGGGGCCGCAAATCGCACTGGTCGCTTTCATGAAAACAACAGGTTCGGTCGGAACGTCCATTCCGCTTTCTGCCGCGTGATCTGCGTAGTTTAGCCCGATACAAATGAATTTCCCTGTACCCGAAACACAGGGGCCAAAACGTGTTTCAGCGGGGACCGCAGGCAAACTCGCCAGATCAATTTTTGCGATCTGCGCAAGTCCTGCAGCGGACAACACATCGCCCGCGATATCCGGCACCTGACCGGACAGGTCACGGATCGTTCCGTCTGCGTCAATGATGCCGGGCTTTTCTGCACCGTCGGATCCAAATCTTACGAGTTTCATTTCAACATTCCTTATGTATTTGACCAGCCGCCATCAATGACGTGGGCTTGACCGGTGGTATATGTGCTATCGTCGGATGCCAGATAAACAACCAATGCTGCGATCTCGGCGGCGGATCCGATCCGGCCAATGGGTTGGCGCGCAATAAACGCAGCACGCGCGGCATCATAGTCGCCGGTGTCACGCAGTCGTTGTTCCAAAGAGGGGCTTTCCACGGTGCCTGGGCAGATTGCATTGCAGCGCACGCCTTGGGTGATGAAATCAGCCGCGATCGACTTTGTGATCCCGATTACGGCAGCTTTAGTGGCACCGTATGCAAACCGGTTTGGCGCCGCGATAATTGATGATGCGACAGACGACATATTGATGATCGACCCGCCGCCATTGTCCAGCATCATCGGTAGATACGCGCGACACATGCGGTACATCGCGGTCACGTTCAAATCATTTGAAAACGCCCATTGATCCTCGTTGCAATCCAAAATCGTGCCATGTGCAACAAAACCTGCGCAGTTGAACAAGGCGTCAACCGGGCCCGTCTGCGCCACGGCTTTCGCGATGGATGCGGGATTCATAACATCGAGGACAATGGTCTCGACGCCCATTTTTTGCAATTCGGCCAATGCGTCGGCATTGATGTCGCTTGCAAAAACCTTGGCCCCTTCGGCCTGAAGTGCCAGAGCCGATGCGCGGCCAATGCCTTGCCCAGCTGCCGTTACAAGGCACGTCTTTCCTGCTAATCTATTCATGTTCTGTCCTTTTGACTGCGGTTCAGAGATAAGTTTTCTGCGCCGTAAGTCGCATAATTTTGGCGGTGTCGCCTTCGTTCAGTCCGGTCATCAAGGCCTTAGTTGTGCAAAACCAATTGATGTAGTTGGATGTTTCATTCAGCACCGGAAAGTCGCTGCCCCACATCAACCGATCTGGCCCAAATACCTCTATCAACGTTTCGAAAATACTCTGGTGATGGGCAAAGTCCCTGCTATGTGCAGTAAAACCGGACACTTTACACAAGGTGTTCTTCAACTCGGCAAAGGTCTCAATATCATGCTGCCAAGGCGACAAATCATAGGGATTAGGTTTCGCGGCATGGTTCACAACGATCTTCAAGTTGGGGTAAGATCGAGCAATCGACGCAATGGCGCACAGATGGCCGGGCAAGGCCAAGGCCTCAAGAACCAAACCGCACTGTTCCATCGCCGCAAAGCCAGAATGGTAATCTGGCGTGTCCAGCCATTCGGGGCCTTTTTGAACCCCAGCCATCGGACGAATGGCGCGAAGTTTTGGGTGCTTAGCGAGGTCCTGCAAATCTTGCGGAACGGTTTCCGCAGTGAGATCTGTCCACCCGGTGACCGCAAGAATGCAGTCATTGTGAGTAGCCAACTCAAGTAGAAATGCCGTTTCTGTTTGAGTTGCGGCAGCCTGAACCGCAACGCAACCGACCACGTCGACAACTTGACTGGCGCTCAGAAAGTCTTCGACCCCAAAATCACGGGCTAGCGCCGGACGCGCGTCCGTAATCCAAGTATAATCACCGCGATCAAGGTTCCAAAAATGGACGTGACTATCGATCATGACAGGTCAAACGTTGCGACGGCCATGGACGCAAGTGCTGCTTGGTCCGGAACAAACCCGTGCCCATGCCCGGCTGGCAAAGTCAATTTTCCATCCGTCACGGTCAGATCAATTGCGCCCAAGTCGGTCCGCAGCGGGTTATGGTTTGCATCTAGTTCAACAGGCCCATCACCACCGATCGCTGCGAGTGTATGAAGAGATGCCGCAAGACCCAGCCCACTTCCCATATAGTGCATCGCACAAGTCGCCCCGCGCTGGATAGCGCTTGCCCCGACACTGATCGCGCCACTAACGCCGCCCCATTTCGCGACATCAGGTTGTACTAACCGCATGCCGCCCTTGTCCATAAAGTCCAGAAATGCAGCGTGGGATGTGATGTTTTCACCACCAGCCGTCGGCATATCCAGCGCATTGGACAAGTCGCGCCAGTCGTCCCATGCAGCATCCGCGCGCAAGGGTTCTTCAACAAAACCAATGTGATGATCGCTAAGCGCCGTCATGGTTTCGATAGCCTGGTGGACGGTCCAATTCTGATTGGCATCAACACAGACTTTCAGGCGACCGTTCGAGATGTCTTGGAATGCGTCCAACAAGGCCACGTCCTGGGAAAGGCCCAACCCGACTTTTAGCTTAATGCCCCGATGGCCGTCCGCGATCAGGCCACCCACTGCATTCTCCAAGTCCGCCACGTTTGGCGTGCTGGCGTAAACTGCAACCTGCGAAGCTGCATCTGCCGATAGGAACTGTGACAACGGCAGTCCGGCACTGCGCGACGCGATGTCAGCAAGGGCAGTATCTAGCCCCGCAAGGCAATGTGCGAAGGGGCCAAATTCGCCAGTATGGATCGCCATGCGGGCGCAAGTATCCTCAAGCGCTGCGCGGCAATCACCGAAGTGCGCATAGGTTGCGCCAATAACATGCGGTGCGATCACATCTTGCAGCAAATTCAGGCGCGCAAGGTTTCCGCGTGGTGGGAAATTGCACCAAATTTCGCCCCAGCCGGTGACACCTTCAGATGACGTTAGGGCCACCAAAACGCCGTTGCGTACCGGCATTGTGCCAAGTGACGATATCGGACCAAAGGACGGTTTCGCGGACACAGCAAAGGCTTGCATGCGCTCAATTTTGATGGGTTTCAGCATGTATGTGTCCCCAATTTCGGGTGCGGCATCCATCGTCATGTGGGCCCCTAATATCCGACCAATGTGTTGCGAATCGACGTAGTAAAGTGAACGTCCAAAGCATCGCGCACAGCATCTAAGTTGCGGGATTTTAGCGCTGCCAAGATTGCTAAGTGATCATTTAACGCGACCTTGTTGGTTTTGCGCGGCGGTGTCCTGCGGTGGACTTGGCGTGCAATGCCCAGCTTTGTCTGCGTGTATTCATGCGCTTTGGCGACGGCTTTGTTTTTCAAGTTACCAACAATCGCACGATGGAACTCGCGGTCAAAATTGATGATGAATGCATTGTGCGCCGTTAGGTCTTCGGTCGTATCCAGAACCGCAATCGCGTCGTTATGCTTTGCGATTTGGTCGTCGATCCAATCGTCAGTCACATCCTCTACAAAGGACTCTGCGGCGTGCATCTCGATCATAATGCGGAACTGCATGTTCTCGCGCATGAAATCAATGTCGGGATAAATGATCTTGAAGCCCGCACGCGGCTTGACCTCGACCAGATCCAACTCTTCCAACAGAACGAGCAGCTCGCGAAGCGGGGACAATGACTTGCCCAAAACTTCACACAACTCGTTTTGCCTGATGACCTCTCCCACTTTGATTTTCTCGGACAGAATCGCCTGCACAAATGCCTCTAGGTCCTGCGCTTTTTGCGTAATTTTCATGAGGTCACTCAGCTTTCCACTCGGACGTTACCCAATTCTCGATCATATTTGCCCATTTAAAAGCGTACGTCAATATTGTAAAATCTATTTTAAATATTTTTAAACTTGAAAATGATATTTTATGCAGATAGCGTCCCCTCAACGAAATTGACAAAACCAGCAGGGGCAGTCGGGCCATGGCGCAGGTGACATTGACGGATATCAAAAAGACCTATGGCTCGGTCGCGCTGTTTGACAGCGTCAATCTAGACATTCAGTCTGGCGAGTTTGTTGTGTTTGTCGGCCCGTCGGGGTCGGGTAAGTCAACGCTGCTGCGCATGATCGCGGGACTTGAAGATGTCACAGACGGTGTTATCGAAATTGATGGTCGTGATGTAACGTATGACGAGCCATCCGATCGCGGCATCGCAATGGTTTTCCAAAACTACGCTTTGTACCCTCACATGGATGTCTACGGAAACATCGCCTTTAACCTGCGCCTTGCGCGCGTGTCGAAGGGAGAGGTGCACACTCGCGTTATGGAGGCCGCAAGAATTTTGCGCCTTGAAGACCTGCTTGATCGCTCGCCCGCCCAACTATCAGGTGGTCAGCGCCAGCGCGTTGCAATCGGGCGCGCCATTGTGCGCAAACCCAAGGTGTTCTTGTTTGACGAACCGCTGTCGAACTTGGATGCAGCGTTGCGGACCCAGATGCGCCAAGAAATTGAAACGCTGCACCGCGAACTGGATGCAACGATGATCTACGTGACCCACGACCAGACAGAGGCGATGACCCTCGCGGATCGCATCGTCGCGTTGGACTACGGCGAGGTGCAACAGGTTGGGTCGCCAGATGACTTGTACCACGCGCCCGAGAATGACTTTGTCGCGGGGTTTATAGGCTCACCAAAGGTTAACTTTTTGGCCGCGACCGTCACGGCAGCGTCTGACGATCACGCGACCGTTACGCTTGACGGGCTCAAGGCCGATCCGGTCGAAATTAGCGCAAGTGGACTTGTCGTTGGCGAGGCGGTCAAGTTGGGAGTACGCCCAGAAGAGTTCCACTTCTCGCCCGCCGCACAGTCGGACGGCATCGAGATCAATGGCAATGTGCGTAACGCCGACCGGCTTGGCAATATCACTTATGCCTATGTCGAGGTCGGGCTAGACGCGCCGCTGACGGTGCAAACGTTTGAATTGCGCGGGATCAAATCGGGCACCGATGTGATCCTGACAGTTCCACCTAATCGCATTGATGTTTTCAATGCGCAGGGTCGGCGCTGTTCCCCAACAAAATCATAACACACCGAAATTCCAAAGGGAGGAACGATCAATGAAACATCTTACAAAGGCTATGGCACTCGCCTGCGCTACAACAACACTGGCCTCGGGCGCACACGCGCAAGACGCAACCAAACTTTTGGTTTGGGGCGACGCAGTAAGAGAGCCAATCTTTCAGGCATACGACGCCGCACGTGAAAACGTAGAGCTTGAGTTTGTTTCCGTTGCGCGCAATGAAATCATCGCCAAGCTTCAGCTGGCTCTGCAATCAGGCGAAGGCGTTCCGGACGCAATGTTCCTGCAAGACACAAACCACGGCGCAATGTTGTCCACGCGTCGCGTGAACTATCTGATGGATCTGAGCGACAAGGTCGATCAAGAAACACTGGACGGCTTTTACGCAAACGCCAATTCGCTTTGCGAGGGCAGCGGCGGGTCTTTGGTATGTCTGCGCAACGACGTGGCGCATTTCATGCTGTGGTATAACAAGCCACTGATGGACGAACTTGGCCTCGACGTGCCGACCACTTGGGAAGAGTACGAAAGCGTTGCGGCAGCAGCTGCAGCCAACGATTCAGGCATCGTGTCTGGTGCCGGCGCCATGCACATCCCATTGATGAACTTCCTGTATTCCAACGGGTGTGACCTTGCCGTGCCAGCAGCCGGCGATTCCGAAGTGTTGAACATCAATGCAACAGCCGCGCAGTGTGTTGAAGCCGCGCAATTGGTGGACCGCATGCTTGCAAACGGATCACTGGCCCGCACAGCGCCGTTTGATCCAGAGTTCATCGAACTTGCCAAGTCCAACAAGCTTTTGATGATCCCAGGCCCAACATGGTTCGGTGAGTTCATCATCAAGCGTCGCTATGAGTTCGCAGAAGGCACTGTTGGTGTGGCGATGACCCCGAAATGGGCAAGCCAAGAACAGCCATTGGCATGGAGCTGGGGCGGCGGCATGTGGGGCGGCTGGAAAGACACAGCACACCCTGAAGAAGTCGTAGATCTGCTGACATTTGTGACAACAGATGCTGAAACCAACAGTGGCGCTGTCACGATGCCGGCACACCAGCCTGCGTCTGTCGCATGGGGCGCTGCGCTTGACGGGTCCGGCTACTACGCCACCGAAGGTTCGTTTGACACGATGGTTGATGCGGCCGAATTCGGTCACTCCGGCTATGTATCTCTGCGCTTTGATGCACGCGCCGCCTTTACCAAGGCCGTGGTCAATGACCTAGCAAGTGGTGCATCTTTTGAATCACTTCTTCCGCAGCTTCAGGAAGAATTTGTGAATGCCGCAGAACTTGCAGGTTACACTGTCGTCACAGAGTAACGAAACAAGCAGCCGCTCCGATATTGTCGGGGCGGCACATTGCCCACAGGAAACCACTTGATATGCCGTCACTTAGCCTCACGGAAAGACAAGCGCTAAAGCGTAAAGCGTCACGTCGCAGGATACTTGTGTCGTACACACTGATGTTGCCCTATCTGGGGCTTATCGTGATGTTTGCGGTCTTTCCTGTTCTGTATGCTTTCGGGCTTAGTTTCTTTGACACGTTCGAGATGAAATTTTGGGGCCTTACAAATTACCGCGAAGCGTTAGACGACTACCGTCTTCTGCCTGCGATCTGGAATGTCGTTCAATACGTGCTGGTCTGGGTATCGATGATGGTCATCGGTGTGACGTTGCTTGCGCTGCTTCTTGATACCTTGTCCGAAAGGGCCGCAGCAATTGTACGGTCCGTCTATTTCATGCCCGGCGCGATTGCGTCTTCGGCCGTCGTGGTCTTGTGGCTTTTCCTACTGGATCCACAGGTGTCGCCTTTCAACTTTATCTACCAAGCCATTGGCTGGGAAAATCGTCAAAGCACGATCAGTGGCTTGGGCGAGATCTGGATCTTTGCGCTGATGGGTTTCTTAGGAAACTCCGGTGGCTGGATCGTCGTCTTGGGCGGCGCTTTGACGGGCATTTCGCGTGACGTGCTAGAGGCCGCGCGCATTGATGGCGCGAACGCATGGCAGATGGCCACACGCATCAAGGTGCCTATGATTTCGAAGACGATCACGCTGATGACGATCACGACCCTTGCGGTTGGTCTGCAAATCTTTGTGGAGCCTCAGTTGCTATCGCTGGCTGGTGGGCAATTTGACAAGCCCGACTGGTCGGTCACGCAACTTGCTTACTTCTACGCCTTCCGCTTTGGTGACTTTGGTGTCGCGGCTGCGATCAGTACGTTGTCCCTGATCCTGCCTTTGATCGTCGCCTTCACCCTGATCTTCGCCACCCGTTTCTACAAAATCGACTAGAGGTCCCATGGCACTCCTATTAAATCCAAAAAGATGGCGTATCAGCAGCTTTGTGATCTGGTCTACACTGGGCTTTTTCATCGTGCTTTATGGTGTTCCACTGTTGTGGCTGTTTCTTGCGGGCACACGTGACGAAAGCTCATTGATCTCGGACGCGCCTTTGTCCTTCGGCAGCTTTGCGGTAATGAAGCAAACCTTCGCGAACCTCACGGGCTACAACAATGGCCAGATTTGGACTTGGGCGATGAACTCGGTCATCTATACCGTCGGCAGTGTGTCCTTGACTCTAGCGGCCTGCATCCCTGCCGGTTACGCGCTGGCAATGTCTGAGTTCAAAGGGCGCAAATTCATCCTGATCATGACGTTGATCGCGATGATTACCCCGTCGCAAGCGATCATCCTGCCGATCTTCCTTGAGATGAGCTTACTTGGATTGACGAACACTTACGGCGGACTTATCCTTGCCTCGTCATTCTTCCCGTTTGGCGTGTATTTGTCCTATATCTATTACACGACGTCCCTGCCCAAAAGCGTCGTGGAAAGCGCGCGCATCGACGGCTGCGGACATCTGCAATGCTTCTACCACATGGCGCTCCCGCTTGCGAAACCGCTCGTCGCATTGGTCGCGTTCTTTAGCTTTGTGAACAACTGGAACAACTATTTCTTGGCGTTCATTCTGATCTCGGATGATGACAAGCAAAACTTGCCTGTGGGCCTGACCACATTGATTAGTTCTTCTGGCGCGTTGAACCCGCAAGAAGCGGCCAATGACCTGCCTATCGGCCAACCCGAAGCGATCCAAGCTGCCATTCTTGTGGTTGTTCCCATCATCATCGTGTTCCTGATGTCACAAAAGCATGTGCGCTCGGGCCTGAATGCAGGGGCGGAAAAGGGCTGATGATTGCAGATCGTACCCTCACCCGGTCAGGGCTGTCCTTGTCCGAGCTTGGTTTGGGCTGTGCCACATTCGCATTTGACCCAAGTACGCCCGCATTGGCGCAAGCCCGAACGATGCTGTCCGATGCGCTATGTGCCGGGATCAACCATTTCGACACAGCACCGTTTTATGGCCGCGGCTTGTCAGAACGGATGGTTGGCGACGCCTTGCGCGCCACACCTGGGCGTGTCCTGTCCAGCAAGGTCGGGCGGTTACTGCAGCCCGATCATACGGCACCAACGTACATGCCATTTCGCGTTGATTTCGACTACACCTATGATGGCATCATGCGCAGTGTAGAACACAGTTATCAACGTTTGGGTCTTGACCGGATCGATATACTTTATGCCCACGACCTTGGTCGTCATACCCATGGCGATGATGCGGATGCGCAGTTTAAAGCCTTCTTTGACGGTGGCGGCTACCGCGCCCTTGAAGAACTGCGTACGTCAGGCGACGTGCGTGCAATCGGGCTTGGCGTCAACGAGGTCGAGATTTGTCAAAAATCCCTAAACCACGGCGATTTTGACGTCTTCCTGCTGGCAGGTCGACATACACTTTTGGAGCGCACTGGGGCTTTGTCCCTGTTTGACGCCTGCGCAAAGCATGGCACCGATATTCTGATTGGCGGGCCTTTTAACTCGGGGCTTTTGGTCGGCGGCTTGACGTATAATTATCGTGAAATCCCCGCTGAAATAGCAGCGCAGCAAAAAGCGTTGCTGGCGTTTTGCATGGATCATAGTGTCGATATTGGCGCGGCTGCACTTCAGTTTGTTTTACGACACCCCATCGTGAAATCTGTCATTCCCGGCCCGAAAAAACCAACCGAACTTGCGCAAATTTTGACATGGTACAAGGCCGAGATTGCTGACACGTTCTGGTCGGAACTCGATGGGCTTGCACAACACGTCTAGCGGGCGGTCGATTCGCACAAAAGGAGCTGTACAATGGTGCAACGCATGGGCCGCATAATTGGCATCGATCCCGAAGGCATTGAACGCTACAAAGACCTTCATGCAAATCCTTGGCCTGAAACACTGGCAGGCCTCAAGGCGCGCCATATTAACAATTTTTCGATCTTCTTGCGCGAACCCGAAAACCTGCTGTTCGCCTATTGGGAATACAGCGGGACAGATTTTGACGCCGATTTGGCACGGACGAAAGACGATCCGAAAACACGCGAATGGTGGGATCTGGTATCGCCTTTACAGTGTCCACTATCCAGCAAAACGCCTGACGATTGGTGGTCCCTGATGGAACAGGTATTCTTTGCGCCATAGCGTTAAATACTTGGCCGAGAACGAATGACTGCTCTTTCGGCTGCATTGTGAAAGAGGAAACTAGGCGTTCGCAGAAATTTCCGTGCCGCGAGCGCACGCAGCACAAAAAATGAATTCACACAACGGGCTCCTAGTTGCCGTTCGCTGCGCAGTCCACGAAGGTCCGCTTAGGGCCGTTCGCTACTAAAGCAGCTCCACCGCGTTTGCTAGCTGCTCCGCATTCACGTCAATATACCGCTGTGTTGTGCTGATGTGGCTATGCCCAGCAAGTTCAGCCAACAACCGCACCCCTACCCGCTTGTTCGCTAGGCGCGTG
>CBDTVI010000058.1:0-11533 GCA_965364065.1 uncultured Yoonia sp.
TAGCTTTGGACCATCTTGATGGCTTGGCAGGCTTTCTTGCGCGCGCAAAAAGGCGTCGACTTGGGTGTCCCAAATCGATTGTAGGTCTGCGACATCGCCATTGGTTGCTAGAATATCACCTGCACTGACATGAAGGACCGCGCTAAACGCAGCCTCGTTGTCACGTAAAAAGCGGGACATTGGCAGCATCGGGGTGTCGTCTATGCCGATCTGCCAGATTTCTGCCAAACCGGAGGCTGAAATGCCGCGTTCGCCACCAGCACCAAAAGGCTCTGTTGGCAGGCTGCGCACTGTAAGCCGGGCCGCCGTCCCAAATACATTAGACAAAAGCGCGAACGCTGCGTCTAGTATTGCGGGTTCTTGGCGCGACAGGGTCGTGCCGGTTATATCTGCAGTACCATCCGTTGCGGGTGAAACGGAGATCAGACCGCGCAAACGTCGGCCAGAGGCGATGACGCTGATCACAGTGTCGTCGGCTGCAAAATCCAACCTGCGTTCAAGTACAGTTTCGTCAATCACGCTTAGGAATGCGGTCATCAGCGCAGGCATGCCGCCTTGCGAGATCACGCGCGCGCCACCATCGAACACGTCATCGTGGGTGGCCAAGGCATTCAATTTTTGCGCCAGGACGTTCATATCGCTCATAAGCTGGGTCCCAAATTCATCTTTTAACCACCACTGATGCGGTTAAGGCATTCAGTTGCTGCGGTCACGAACTTATCGACATTTACGTCCGGGGCACAGATACAACATAGAACATCGTCTGGTTCACTGCTCGCCCGCAAAAACAGGTGAATCGATGTTTTTTCCGCTAAAAGCGCTATCCGGCTAGGATGGGTGCCCAAGGCAATCTTTCCATGCGCCCCCAAAACCGAAGCGGCCTGCACACAAAGCGCATCGAGTGTCTCGCGGGGTAATTTGGACTGGGTGTCTGTCACAAGGATCATCCGAGTCGACAGATCCGCAAAGGCGATCGCCTGACAGCCGACGCTTGCGGCACGTAACGTATCTAACTCACTAACAACCATCAAAGGCCTACTTTTCTACAAATACTAATTTGGTCTCTATGACCGCGCGGTGCGGATGATGCAACGCGCCTAAACACTTGATCTAGGTCGGCCGAACAGGACGAGCAACTGGCCTTGATGCGCCCTCTGTACCGTCTTTCGCCCGCTGGACCCGCCGTGGCATTACAGAGGTCGCAAGCGCAGCAGGAATATCGGATTCTGTCGTCAGGTTATAAAGCGGCGTATCTGTACGCGCCGTCAACGCCGTCAACTTCTCAATGCGGTCAATCAGATGCTCGGTGAATGGTCCGGCGCCACTGGCTTCCCATAGCGCATAGTCTTCGCCTGCCTTGATGGCCTGCAAAAGCGAGATTGGGAATGTTGCTCCAAACTGTCCTTTGGTCTCACGGGTAACACGCATAATGACGCGGCTGCGGTCACGCTCTGTGGTCAATTTGTCGTAGCGGGTGATTAACAAAATCGAGTTTTCGCGCACTGTCTCTGGCATCGTGTCCCACACCGCGGCCTCGGACTGACGCCAAGCTTGGGTGGCATGAGTACACCAGATCACGGCATCGACCTCTGTCAACATACGCTCCCAGACGTCGGAAGACATGTTGGGGTCTGAAATGCCGGGAAAATCGATCAGATCGCAAACCTCAAGGAGGTCCGCTTCGATTGACAGGTGAATATAGCGGGTTTCGGCAACCGGCACATCTTCGAGGCGGTCAATCGAGATTGGCTCTTGTGTTCCGTCAATGTCGACGCGGTATGGTGCGCCAGTGCCGTGCGTTATCCACACCGGCGACAGCCGTGTTGCGGTGACTTTTTCAGGCAGTGGGCGCACACCCATCAACAAGTTCGATAGCGTGCTTTTGCCAGCACTGAACTCGCCCATTAGGGCGATGCGTGGTTTGCGGGTGGGGGCTTGGTCCGACATTAAGCTTTACCTATCGCAATTGTATCATCGCGGAGTTCTTCGAAAATGAATTCGAACAATTCTTCACGTTCCTGCTGGGCTTTGATGCCAAACACGTCCTCGAGATCTTCGATATCAAGCTCTGATTTGTTGCTGATATCGCTCAACAATCCGCGTTGCTCAGACAAAAAGCTATGCAACTCGCGCTCTGCGCTTTCGCGGATATCATTGGCTTGACGCATCTTCAGTTCTTCTACGATCGGCTGTGTTTCGGCCTCGATCAGGTCATAAAATCCGCTTGCAAAAGCACGGTAGCCCTGGCGGCGTTTCCACCAGCCTTTCCACCACGACGTCTGCAAATCGAGTGCAATCGTCTGGCCCAAAGATACGGGCGCAGGTACATCGGGCGGCGTTGGTGGGGTAATCGTAAAGTTTTCGACAGCGACACCAAACGCAGACCGGCATACCTCTGCAAGGTCTTGGGCGGCGGAGGCATAGACTTCTTCGCAGGTCGAGGCGACGTTGCGGCGCATGACCTGATAGCTGGTGCGCAGCAACATGCGCAGGCCGTCTGGGCTATATTGCCAAACTTCTTCTTCGCCTTTGGTTTCAAGGTGCTGCAATAGCGATTCAAGTGCGCGATCCAGGAAGCGTTTGTGCGATTGATCGACCCGCGCGCTAAACTGCTGAAACACCGCGTCCATACGGTCGCTGAGCAGCTTCATGTTGTCTTTTTGCAGCTTATCCAGATGCATTTCCAACTCGTCGGCCATCATCACTGTCACAGTGTCGCCATCCAAACGCATCGAAACGACAGCGTTCGAGGCGCGTACGCCACTGACTAGGTTCAGCGCTTTTTTGCGCGAAGCCGAAAGGATTTCCGCACCGGAGCCTTCGACGATACGCTCTGACAAAGCGGAATAAAGCTGCGGCATACCGGAAAGCTGCCAGACCAATTCATGCGTATCCATATCAACGGTTTCAGCGCTAAGTGCGGCTTCCGCCCAGTTATAAAGCGCCTCGGCGCTGTCAGCGATGATTTCATCAAGGTCATTTTTCAGCGCGATATTGGCCCAATAAGCACTGCCAAATATGACCTGTGGGTTTTCGGGGCCATTGTTGTCGGCCAAGGTCTGCATAATGCTGTCGCGGATTTCCGGCACTTGCTCGGCAGGGTTGGACAATTCATCAATACGGTTGACGAAAATCAAAACTTCGCGGGCTTTTACATTTGAAATCAGGCGGATCAGGCCCATATCCATCGCGCTGAGCGCCTGATGTGCTGACAAGACAACAACACAAATGCGGCTATCGCGCAGCGCATTGATTGTAATCTGTTCGCGCATCATGAAGGTATCATTCACGCCCGGCGTGTCACGAATGCAAAGTGGGATCGGCAGGGTTTTTGTATTCAAATACAGGTCGGCCGACTTTGTGATATCGGCAAAACGTCCCTGCTGGTCGGCTTGGCCAAGGTCATCAAAATCATCACCCATGCAAACATAGCGCTGGATCAAGTCATCGTTGAGTTGGGCATAGCTATGCTTTTGGCCGAGCAGCAATTCAAATTTGCGGCCCAAGCGCTGCTTGGTCTTGTCTCGCATCGCAATGATTTGGGTGCGGACTTTTTCCAACTCTTCGTCAGCGCCAGCGCGCGCGGCAAGTTCTCCGATTCGGCCACCGTTTTCAATCAGATGGTCCCATTCGCCCTTGCTAAAGAACTGGAACGCCGCGGTCGGCGCATCTGGCGGCAGAGGGGTGTTGAGGTGCAACGACGTCACAACCGAGGTCCAAGGATTGACGTCAGCAGGCAGCAGATCAGGGCGACCCACCATTGCGTTGACTAGCGATGTTTTGCCCGCTTTTACCTGACCGATCATCGTGACACTTGGTTCAAACGCACGCAACTGTTTGATTAATTTATTTGATTTCTTTTCAGCATCAATCCCGCCAAGTTTGACAACGTCGGCAAGCGTGGCTTCTAGATCCGCGATTTCGTCCTGAAATGCTACAAGCTTTTCAAGGCCACGACGCATGAATGCCGGCTGTGAAGTTGGGGTGGGTCGATCCCCATCGCTTGTCAGCTCTTCCATTTTCATACCAATCCGTCCTTAATCAACTTACACATAAACACATTCTTCAACCGCTAACACCATAGCGACACGCAATAGGCATATCACTGCGTATATTGTCATAATCCAAGCAGACTACTAGCACAAACCTACGTAACAACGGCCACCTAGCACAGGCCGTAGCATCGGTTTAAGCGGCAAGATCTGCCTGAAGTTCGCGTTTAACTTGCAGCATCAAACTAACCGCTTCTGTGGCCGCACTATCGCGCTTTTCGAGTTGCATCAACTGTACCAGATCAGCGGCGTCATATGCCGTATCACGCGCACGTTGAAGCGGTGCATCTTGCGGGTCCCCATGATCATTAAGATAGTCGCAAAGCCATTGAATATGAGCGACGCATTCTTCCATGATCTCAGCAGGCGCATCTTTCCCCATGTCCTGTAGACTTGCGGTTAACGCCTGAGCGCGTTCCTCGAGATATTCCAAAACATGCTGATAGGCGGCACGTGTGTCAGGGTGCAGGGCGGTAGGTGCCGACAGTTCCGCTGAACGGCGTGCCGCGATGTTGCGCAACTGTGCGATCCCCTTCGGGACCTCTGCATCATCGGGGGCCGCTAAAGGAGCCACCTCCACTTTAGCAACTTCGACTATGGGGGCTTCGACGGACGTCTCAACGACTTCAGGCGCGGCGTCAACTTCGGCCTCATCAAGTGCCGCAAGCGCATCTGCGTTTTGAAGCAACAGCACATCTGCCATATCGACAGCTGCGCGTTTGCCCAATGCAACTTGCTTGAGCACCGTAGTAATCAGCGCCAAACCACCGCTTGCACGCATCATTTCTTTGTCAACGCTGCCGTCAGGCGCGCGCGCGTCTAAAGCTGCGGGCAAATCAATTGGCAGGATTTTTTCGAATTCGCCGATGGCCGCTGTGCGGGCCGAACCGATTACACCGTCAAGCGAACCTTGCTCTTGAAGGTCATCCATGTGGGTGATCATCAGCAAAGCGTAGTCTTTGATCATGTCGGGCATCTGGCCCCAGATCCGACGCTCTGTTTGGTCAAACTCTTTGGAACACCACAGCACAACATCCGCACGTTTCGCGGCCCATTGGCTGGCGCGATGCATCGCGTTTGGATCATTGGGCGCCACGGTTTCAAGCAAAGATATCTTTGCGAGAGCAGGCAGCGGCAATTCCATTTCGACGAAAACCGGTGACAAGGCAGCAATATCATGAGCACTGGCATCTACGATGGTCTGCTTGGTTCCGTCTGGCAGAGTACAGATAGCCCGACTTTGTGCACCATAGCGCAGCTGAAGGGTCGGAAGGCGCACACCTTCTGGCAACACATCTGCACCTGCAAGCAGGTTCAAAAGTGATGATTTTCCAGATGACGGCATCCCCATCAAAGCCAGGCGCACCGGCTGCTGCAGGCGCACCAATAGCTTTTCGGCTTCGGCTTGTTCGGCGGCAGGTAGTAGTCCGCTTTGCGTAGCACGCAAAAGCCGGTCCAGTACCCGCGTCTCAAGTGATTGATTCGACATTACTTACCTCCGGCGGCCAGTTTAGCCGGCGGATCAGCCGCTTCAACCTCCTGTGTTTTTTCTTGACGAGGCTTCACAGTGACGTGCCTGACTGGTCGGACCTCTTTGATCTTTGAATGGACCTCTGACGCTTTGACCATTGCAGGTGGTGCAACCCGTGCTGCGACCTTTTCCGCGTCGTCCAATTCGACGATACGTGTCACCGTAGCAAGGTTCGTGTCCATGTGACCCACTGGCTTAGCGCGGATCGCGCGGATAACCGGCTTGTCGTGGTTCAGTTTGATCACTGAGAAAGTGCAATTGTCCTGATCGGGATCTGCCAGCGTTTCGATCGCTTCAAGAAGGTAGCCCGCGATTTCAGAGGCTTTCTTGCGGCGATAACGGTTCAAGATCTTTTGGATCTTAGCATCTTCAAGATACTGCAGGCCGTCACTTGATACGACAACGATGTCCCCGACCTGCAACTCGAATGGAGTTTTCGGACAGTCGGACTTCGCAACGCGGTCACCCAAGATAACAGACGTCAAGCAGTTGCGATCAGGGTGGTTCTTGCCAGCCTCTGGGTCAAGCAACCCGGACTGCACCATGAAATCAATCTGCGGCGCCATTGAATGATCTTCATTCAATTGTTTCATTTGACCACTGCGGAAATGATACAATGGGCTGTCGCCGATCGACATCCAGTACATCCGATTTTCGATCAGAACGACGGACACAAGTGTGGCCCCCATCCCGCGTGTGTCGGGGTGTGTCTTGACGTGTTCACGCACAACACTGTTGGCGCTGACGGCAGATGTTGTCAGGTAACGCGGAATGTCAGCTTCATAGTCAGTGAAGTTCGCGCTTTCGAACTTCAGCTCGCTAAAGACCTCGGTGACAACAATCTTGCTGGCCACGTCACCGGCGGCATGGCCGCCCATACCGTCCGCCAAAACAACCACGCCACTGTCCGACCCAAATGGGAAATCGGTGACGATTGCGTCTTCTTGGTAATCCCGTCCGCCCTGACAAATCGCCGAAGCGACATCAAAACGAGGTTCAGGCGATCGCCACATCTTCGTTCTCCTCGGTTGCGCCGTCAGCCCAGTTGAATGATTTATCACACAAGGCGATGAATCTCAGAACCGTATCACTGATCCGGATGATGTCGCCGGTCTTAATAGCTTCATTGCTAATGACTGGTTTATCATTCAGGCGCACAATGTTTGATTTTCCACCATGACCAAGCAAAAACTCTTTGCTATCAGGGTCATAGACGATCGCAGCGTGGTTGGAACGCGAAATTGACTTGTCGCCGAAATCAAGCTGAACCGCTTGATCATCGCCGCGACCGATTTGGGACATGCCTGTCAAAAGACTAAAGCATTCGCCGCGGCCAGGGCCATCGGCGACCACAAGCCAACCAACTGGGAACGTCACACTTTTGGTCGGCGCCGCAGTCGGCGCATCATTGAACAGATCAACGACCGCACCATCAGATTTCTCAAACCCGATCAAACGGGTTTTCGTCCGGCGCGAGCGTGCAGGGGACCGTGCCGCAGCAGCAGTTGCAACAGCAGGTGCCGTTGGCATTTCGGTAAAGGCTGGCGGTAGATCCGCAGGCGTGCCTGGCAATTCTGATGAGGTCCCGTCGTCTTCGAGGTCCCAGATATTCATCGCGACAGGGGCCGCTTGCGCTGGTGGCGCGTCGTTAATTTCGACGTGCCTTACAGGCTTTGCAGGTACAATCTTGTTAGCCACACCTGTTTCAAGCGCGTTGGTTTCTTCAACCAGCGAACCAATTGTATCACGGTATGATTGCTCAAGTTTTTCAACGGGGTCTGCCCGTTCTGCACTTTCTGGCTTGCGCTTCTTGCCCAGGAGATCACGAATAAACTTCATCTTGTTACCCTTCCACTAATTTCTTCATCGAACACATGCCAGCCAAGCTGGGCACAATCGACGGTGTTACTCAGCCGCGCCTGGATAGGCGAGGGATGCAACCCAAAGGCTGCCGTTGCGTTGAACTGCGAACATGAATTGCTCTGCACCATTTTCGCTTTCGCGATTAAAAATATTGAACAGCGTATCGCGTGCGTTCACTTCTTCTGACGTTGGAATATAGGACATAATCACGTCACCAATTACCAACCCGCCTTCTTGGCTTTCTGCCAATTCAACGACCGAGGTCTGCCAGCCGGAGCCCGCAAAGACGGTTTCAAACTTGGTGCCATCCGCAAGCTGTACTTCTTGCACAACCGGCAAGAACCAAAGTTGGTCCTGCGCGACACCAGTCGCTGGATTGCGGGTCTCGAATGTCACTGTAATCGTCGGTGTCAGCGCCTCATCCGATGTTTGATCGCGCAAAACAGCTGGGATATCGTTAATGGATGTGATGTTCGTGCCATTTACGCCGGTGATTTCCAGTCCTGGCAACACCCACTCAGGTGAAACAGAAGCGACACCAGCAATAACATTCGACGCATCGTTGGTTGGCGTGAATGGCAGGCGAACAGTCCAGTTCGCAGCAATTCCCTCGCGTTGGGCTGTTTCAACAGGCGACAATTCTTGGATGATTTCGTTGCCTGGGGTCACTGCCAAAATATCTACCGCAGGGCCAGTTCCAATGCTTGAAACCAGCGTAGGTGTATCCGGGAACGCAACCGGCGCATTTGCCCGGTCGAGTGTAGGAAGCGACGTGATTTGCTCTGGGAACACAGCGCCAGCCATTGAAGCATCGGCGACCATTGCAGGCGTCACGATAGGTTCAGGAAGCGGCACAGGTGCAGGCAAGGCAGCAAGTGCCACAGCCTCTGGACGGGTAGCAGGGCGTACAAAAGGTGTTGGCGCGTCAGCGATAATTGGTCCAGTCACAGCAACTGTCGCCTCAGATGGGGATGTGGGCTCTGCGGCAATGGTAGGCGTCGCTTCGTTTGCGCTAGGTGCAGCTGGAACGGTGATTGCCTCTTCAAGTGCGGCAACAACCGAAGGCACTTCGACGACTTCAGGCACCGCGGCAACAGCCGGGGCTTCTGCAGGTGCTTGGACGACTTCAGGTACGGCAGCGATAACGGGTTCTTGAACAGGTTCTGCTACGACAGCAGGTGCCTGAGCGACTGGTGCTTCAACGACCGGTGCTTGTGCAACGGGTGTTTCGACAACGGGTGCTTGTGCGACGGGTGTTTCGACAACAGGTGCTTGTGCAACGGGTGTTGCAGCTACTGGCGCATCGTCGCCGCCGGTCATTGTCATGACGCCGACACCAACCAGCAGGGCGATCGCCGCTGCAGATCCAAGCAAGATAGGCATTTTCGACTTTTCTGCACCGGCAGATCCGGTTGCAGCTGCCGTCTTGGCAGAGCTTGCCGCATTCAGCGGCGTGACGTTACCAAGATCGCCGTCCATCATCTGAACCCAGGCCTTTGCGGACTGGACGCGGTCTTTGGGCAGCACAGCGAGGGCTTTGTCCATCGCGGCAAGGAAGTTGTCGTCGTAATCGGGGTACTTGCCAGTGATGGCGGTATATGGGTCAGTTTCGCCAGTTGCGAGCGCAGCCAAACGGGCCTGCGAGTTCGGTGGCACTTCGCCGGTAATCAGGTGGTGGAAGGACGCCGCCAGCGCATAAAGGTCACTGCTTGGGCTTTGATCGGACCCGGCAATATAAAACTCCTGTGGTGAATAGCCGTCTTTGACGACACGCAACGCAGAAAGAACACGGCTTTGCTTTGTCGCTTCTTCGCGGGCTGCGCCAAAGTCGATCAGAACAGGATGGAATTCTTTGTTGATTAGAATGTTGTCTGGCGAAATATCGCGGTGCAACATGCCTTGGTCATGAATGAATCCAACTGCGCCAAGCACCTCTTTTAGGATCGTCTTGATTTGTGTCGGTGTCAGACCGTGGTTTGGATCTTCGATTGTATCAAGCAGGTCGCGGCCTGAAACGAAGTCGAGCGCCATGTATGCAGTGTCATTGTCCTCAAAAACCTGATGCACGCCAACGATATTCGGGTGATCAAGCTTGGACAGGCTGCGTGCCTCTTGAACGAACAAACGTACAATCGACTTTAGCTCGTTCTGGTGCGCCCGTGAACGGGCCTGCACGATGAAACGGCTGCGGCGGCAAAATGCGCCGGGGAAACATTCTTTGATAACAACTTTGCGGTCCAGACTGTCACGGGCCAGATACGTAATCCCGAAGCCGCCTGCGTTCAGAAAGCTTTCAATAGTGTACTGGCCATGCATCAATTTTGTGCCCGGCTTTAGCTCATCTATAAAGCTGTCCTTGTCAGAGGTGTCTTCTATCGGTTGCGCCATGGCCATCTCAAATATCCAGTTTTAACCCGTTGATTGCAGACAAATGCCTGCCAACGGTTAATTTAGTCTCATTCAAATTAGGCCAAAAAGTGACGCTAACTTGTTGTTTCATTGGTCTCAATCTCTGGGTTTGGCCATTATTACCACCAAACTCGGAAACAGTCTTGCGCGAAGTTATGCCGGAAACCGTTAGTTTCCACTGGAAAGCCACGCATTTGTGGCGAACCTGTGGTGCTGAGGCGCAAATCGACAAACGTCTTGCCGTCTAACTGATTTTATTGGTTTTTTGCATCCGCACTGATCGCGACCGCCCGATTCTTAATCACAGATATTAACGCTACCCAAGGCGATTCTCTGCTTAGCCTGGAAAGAAGCCTCTTTTTCTGCCTCAAAACGAGGAGCGGCAAGTCGCTACATTGTTTCCAATAGTTCACTTGCGAGCCTTTGCGCAATTGTGCAGAACCTTCTTAACTATATTAGGATTTGGTGCGATGCGCGTCTTCATCAATGGGTTTGGTCGAATCGGACGGACGATGCTGCGGGCGCATGCGCAAGGCGCGTGGCCCGAAATCAAGATTGTGGGTATCAACGACGTGGCCGCCCCTGAACTCTGCGCGCATCTATTCGCTTATGACAGTATTTTTGGCCCCTATGGGGGGCAGGCTGACTGTATTGATGGTGCGTTAGTTCTGGATGGTGTTGCGATCCCGATGTCCCAAGCGTCTGATATTAGCAAAGTTGATTTGTCAGGCGTTGATGTCCTGCTGGAATGCACGGGTAAAGTGGACACGCGCGATATCGCAGAACGCGGTTTGCGGGCGGGCGCAAAGCGGATTCTCATTTCCGGCCCTTCGGATGCGGCTGATTTGACGGTGGTTCTGGGCGCGAATGATGCGCTTCTCAAGGACCAACTAATTGTGTCGAATGCGTCTTGCACGACAAACGCGCTGGCCCCGTTGGTCAAACTGATCGATGACACATGGGGATTGCAGACAGGGTGGATGACGACGATCCATTGCTACACTAGCAGCCAACCCAGCATTGATGCGCCGCGCGGCGACATGCTGCGCAGCAGGGCCGCAGCCTTGTCGATGGTGCCGACCACGACTTCGGCCCAAAGCCTGTTGAACCAAGTCTTGCCCGATATCGCGGGCCGGATTGAGGCGGCCGCAGTGCGTGTGCCTGTTGCGTCAGTGTCTGCTGTGGATTTATCGGTGACACTGGATCAAAGGGTGTCACTTGATGATGTGCACGCGGTATTGCGCGCCCAAACTGGGGTCATCGGCTGGACGGACAAACCGCTTGTATCTACTGATCTGCGCGCGCGCCCTGAAAGTCTGATCGTTTCGCTGCCCGAAACGAGGGTGACCGCAGGTGGCTTGGTCAGGGTCTTTGGCTGGTACGACAACGAGTGGGGCTTTTCGTGCCGGATGCTGGATGTGGCGTTGCGTATGGGCACCGTTTAATCAAGCGACTGCCCTTTCACTTCACTGATCGGCGGAGTACTTAGCGCAGACCTCAATAAAGGCACTCCCATGTCCGCAATCGTATCTGTCAAAAACCTGCGCAAGGCTTACGCGGGTGGCTTTGAAGCCCTGAAATCTGTGACCCTTGATATCGAAGAAGGCGAAATCCTTGCTTTGCTCGGGCCAAACGGCGCAGGCAAAACCACCCTGATCTCGACGATCTGCGGGATTAC
>CBDTVI010000059.1:0-11531 GCA_965364065.1 uncultured Yoonia sp.
ATGGTCGTTTGCAAAATGCAGGCTTTCTGGACTACCGGATCCCTGTCGCCTCTGACCTTCCAGACATTGAAACCGTGATTTTGGAAATCCCCAATCCCGGCCACCCTTACGGTGTACGCGGCGTGGGCGAGACGCCAATTGTGCCGCCTCTGGCTGCGATTTCAAACGCAGTTTCGCGGGCCGCGGGTGTGCGGATGAGTGAACTACCGATGTCACCGCCTCGGTTGTTGAAAGCGATGACTGGCTAAAAGGTGGTCAGGGTCAAACTTTGGGGGTCGCTTCGTGCGATGGCGGACGGCCAAGAGTGGGTCGAAGTGGAAGCGAGCAATTTCAAACAGTTGCTGGACGCACTTGCGGTAAAACATCCAGGTCTCGCGCCGCAAATCAAGCGGGGCGTTTCGCTGTCTTTGGACGGTGTGATTTACCGCGAAGCATGGTTCACTGAAATCGGTCCTGAACACGAAATCATTTTGATGCCCTATATGGTTGGTGGTTGATCGCGCTGGACAGCCTTTGCTGCCAGCACTACCTTTGCGTCAAATGCACCCAACAAAAGGTCTGACCCCATGTCCAAGATGCTTTCTGCTACCGCCATCTCACTTGCTTTGATGTCCACAACAGCCGTTGCTGGCGGGCACTGCGCTGCGGGGAAAACCCTGAACGATGGCACTCTGACGATTGCGACTGGCAATCCGGCTTACTACCCTTGGGTGATGGATGACGCGCCCGAAAGCGGCCAAGGATTTGAGGCTGCAGTTGCGTATGCTGTCGCGGCCGAAATGGGCTTTGCTGCAGATAATGTAACATGGGTCCGGTCCTCTTTTGATGAGGCGATCCAGCCGGGTTTGAAAAACTTCGACCTGAATATGCAGCAGTATTCCATCACACCGGAACGCGATCTGATCGTCGACTTCTCTGCCCCGTATTTCACAGCACCGATGGCAGTATTGGTTGGCGCGAGCGCGATTGATACGGCCCCAACACTTGACGCATTGCGCGAATTGCAGTGGGGCGCTGTTGGTACAACGACGGCCGTCCCAAAGCTCACTGCCGTAATCCAACCTAGCAACGACCCACTGCTTTATGGCGACAACGCCGACGTCAACGCAGCAATGAGCGCGAACCAAATTGACGCGGCCCTGTTTGACCTGCCAACAGCATTATTCCTGAGTGCGGTGATGATCGAAGGCTCAAAGGTCCTTGGCCAATTCGCCCCTGACCTGACCGATAACCCTGACCAGTTCGGGATGTTGATGGAAGAAGGCAGCCCGCTTAAGGCCTGCGTCGACGAAGCCTTGGCTGCCCTCACCGAGAGCGGCGAACTTGCCGCGATCGAGGCGAAATGGCTACAGGACACCACTGGTGTTCCGCTGATCAAGTAATATGGCAATGAAGAAAGCGGCGGGGATGACCCGCCGCGAAGCCTATGAGGCCAAGCAGCGTCGCCGCTCACTGATCGTCGCGGCATCCAGTACCCTCGCGGTCGTTGCTGCAATTATGATCTTTGTGCCAATGGCGCCGGGTTGGGAAAAGGTGCAGCGCAGCTTTTTCAATGGCGATGTGCTTGCGCAGACGTTCCCCAAGCTTGTAGACGCCTTTTTGGTTAATATCATGATATTTGCATGGTGCGCGCCTGCGATTGCTATCCTTGGGCTTTTGATCGCGCTTGCGCGTGATGCGAAATCGCCCGCGCTTTTTCCGTTGCGCATCTTCGGGGCGGCTTTCACGGATGTTTTCCGCGGTGTTCCTGTTATTTTGACTGTCTATCTGATCGGTTTCGGCATTCCCGGGCTTGGCCTGCCGCGCCCTTGGAATTCGCCTTATATCTGGGGATCGCTTGCATTGATCCTGACCTACTCTGCCTACGTGGCCGAGATTTTCCGCTCTGGCATCGATAGTGTCCATCATAGTCAACGGTCTGCTGCACTTTCTTTGGGCATGTCAGAACGTCAGGTGATGCGCGACGTTGTCCTGCCGCAAGCCGTGCGCAATGTCGTGCCGTCACAGATGAACATGCTGATCGCGCTGCAAAAGGACGTATCGCTGCTTAGCTTTATTGGCCCTGTTGAAATCTTTCGACAAGCGGGCGTTTTCAAATCACTCACCGCCAATTTTACGCCCTACGTCGGGGCCGCGATTATCTTCTTGATCGTGACGATCCCCGCGACACGCTACGCGGATCATTTGATGGCTAAACAACGGCGGGACCGCAGTTAATGGCAAAGCTGGAACTGCGCGGAGTCGTGAAACGCTTTGGCGATCATACGGTCTGCGACGGTATTGATCTGGATGTAGAAGAGGGGCAGATGGTCTGCCTGATTGGTGCTTCAGGTGCAGGTAAATCCACCTTGCTGCGCTGCATCAATCTGCTGGAAGCGGTCGAAGATGGCGCGATCATGCTCGACGGCGAAGACATCGCAGAGCCGGGTTTGAACCCGCAAGCGGTCCGCGCCCGCATCGGCATGGTGTTCCAAAGCTTCAACCTTTTTCCGCATCTCACAGCGCTTGAAAATGCGATGCTTGCGCCGCGCCGGGTGCATGGTCAGACCCGTGCGCAGGTTGCCCCGCAGGTCGAAGACCTATTTACCCGTTTCGGGCTTGCAGACCGGATGCACAACTATCCCGACCAGCTATCAGGCGGCCAGCAGCAGCGTGTTGCAATTGTGCGCGCGCTAGCGATGCGCCCCGAAGTGATGCTGTTTGACGAGATTACATCTGCCCTAGATCCGCAGTTGGTAGGCGAGGTGCTTGACGTGCTTTTGATGCTTAAGCAAGAGGGCATGACCATGGTTCTGGCCACCCACGAAATGGGGTTTGCGCGTCAGGCTGCGGACAAGGTTTGCTTTTTGAAGGACGGACGGATCATCGAAGAAGGCCCGCCTGAACAGTTATTCGCCCATCCGGAACACGACGCGACAAAGGCGTTCTTGGCGCGTGCATTGAAGTAAGCTCTGCTTGGTGTGTTACCTCAAATTGCATTCTAAACAGGCGTATTTCTAAATCCCGCCCATAAATCAGGCGAACTGCAAAGGCCTGCTCAGCGCAGGCTGTGCAAGCCTTGTGCTCAAGCCACAGCACTGCCTACGAAAGGTGACCCGCAATATAGGCGTTTCACCGCATGCTCGACAATCAATACGGTCTTCAACCGCGCGCAAAGGGTGGCGTGAACCTGTCGTCCAAGCGTCGGGGTGACGTCAGTGTGATAGATGGTTTGTACCAGTCGGGTTGCATGCGAGTGTTGTTTCCGCGTGGCGGCACGTCGCTGGATGCGGTGCTGATCAACACCTCTGGCGGGGTGACGGGCGGCGACAGCATTTCGGTGACGGCATCGGTAGGTACGGGCAGTGAAATGACCCTGACCACCCAAGCGGCAGAGCGTGCTTACCGCGCGCAATCAGGCCAGACAGGGCGGATTTCGACAACGCTAAACGTCGAAGTGGGCGGTGTGCTGAACTGGTTGCCTCAGGAGCTATTATTGTTTGATGGATGTGATTTGCGTCGCAAACTTGATGTGTCGCTTGCGAGTAGTGCCGTGGCGCTGTTGGTGGAACCCGTTGTTTTCGGTCGCACCGCGATGGGCGAAACATTGACCGATATCTCATTTCGCGACCGTATTTCCGTTACCCGTGATGGGCATCCTATTTACCGCGATGGCGTTGCCCTGCATGGCGATGTGGCGGCGCAATTGGCGCGGCCAGCGATAGGGCAAGGGATGATCGCGATGGCAAATATTGTCTACGCTGCCGCCGATGCGCTTGCGCGATTGCCAGCCGTTCGGGCGCTCTTGCCTGCAACTGGCGGCGCGTCGATGCTGGCCAATGATTTGCTGGTTTGCCGTATCATGGCCGCAGACAGCTACCTGCTGCGCTGTGCACTCATTCCAATCATCGAACGACTTTCGGGGGCCGCGGTTCCCAGAACGTGGAGGCTATAACAAATGCAACTGACCCCTCGTGAAAAAGACAAATTGCTGATTGCGATGGCTGCAGAAGTGGCGCGCAAAAGGCTGGCGCGCGGCGTGAAGCTGAACCATCCAGAGGCTATTGCTTTGATCACCGATGCGGTGGTCGAAGGCGCCCGTGATGGGCGATCCGTTGCTGACATGATGTCCGCTGGGGCGCATGTGATCACCCGCGAACAATGCATGGATGGGATCGCCGAAATGATCCACGACGTACAGGTCGAGGCCACGTTTCCAGACGGCACAAAGCTTGTCACTGTCCATAACCCCATCAGATAGGACCGCCCAATGATCCCCGGAGAGATTTTTCCACAAAAGGGCAGTCTGACGATGAATGCAGGTGCGACTGAACTGCGTCTGATGGTCGCCAATACCGGTGACCGCCCTGTCCAGATCGGCTCGCATTATCATTTTGCCGAAAGCAACAGCGCGCTTGATTTTGACCGTATGTCCGCGCGCGGTCACCGCTTGGATATCGCCGCAGGCACAGCCGTACGATTTGAGCCGGGCCAACGCCGCGAAGTCACCCTGATACCCATAGGTGGTGCGCGCCGCATTTTTGGATTTAACGCCGCTGTAATGGGGGATCTATAGATGCCTAGCCAAATTCCACGCAGCGAATATGCAGCTATGTTTGGCCCGACCACAGGTGACCGCGTGCGGCTGGCCGACACTGACCTGATCATCGAAGTTGAGCGCGACCTGACCGCCTATGGAGAAGAGGTCAAATTCGGCGGCGGCAAAGTTATTCGTGACGGCATGGGGCAATCCCAAGTCACCCGCGCAGGCGGTGCGGTTGATACTGTTATCACCAATGCGCTGATCGTGGATCATAGTGGCATCTACAAAGCTGATGTTGGTCTGCGCGGTGGCCGTATCCACAAGATCGGCAAAGCGGGCAACCCTGATACGCAATCGGGCGTTGATATCATCATCGGTCCTGGAACCGAAGTGATCGCGGGCGAGGGCCGCATCCTGACGGCGGGTGGTTTTGACAGCCATATCCACTTTATTTGCCCTCAACAGATGGAAGACGCACTTCATTCGGGCGTCACAACGATGTTAGGCGGCGGTACGGGGCCAGCGCATGGCACGTTGGCGACAACCTGCACACCGGGGCCATGGCACATCGGGCGCATGTTGCAGGCCTTAGATGCCGTGCCGATGAATATTGGGCTATCTGGCAAGGGCAATGCGTCCCAGCCTGAAGCATTGGTTGAGATGGTGAATGCCGGCGCATGCGCGCTTAAGCTGCACGAAGATTGGGGCACAACGCCTGCTGCAATTGATTGCTGTCTGTCTGTGGCTGATGACATGGATGTGCAGGTGATGATCCATACCGACACGCTGAACGAAAGCGGTTTTGTCGAAAATACCGTTGCTGCAATCGGTGGCCGCACGATCCACGCCTTTCATACCGAAGGGGCAGGCGGCGGGCATGCCCCTGACATCATCAAAATCTGCGGCGATGAAAACGTGCTGCCATCGTCCACAAACCCGACGCGGCCTTTCACTGTGAACACGCTCGAAGAACACCTCGATATGCTGATGGTCTGTCACCACCTTGATAAATCCATCCCCGAAGATGTGGCATTCGCCGAAAGCCGGATCAGGCGTGAAACGATCGCCGCCGAAGATATCCTGCACGACATGGGCGCGTTTTCGATCATCGCATCCGATAGTCAGGCGATGGGGCGCGTGGGCGAGGTGCTGATACGTACATGGCAAACCGCCGACAAAATGAAAAAACAACGTGGCCGCTTGCCCGAGGAGGTCGGCGAAAACGACAATTTTCGTGTGCGTCGCTATATTGCGAAATACACGATCAACCCTGCAATTGCGCATGGCATCAGCGGTGAAATTGGGTCAATTGCGGAAGGAAAGCGCGCTGATTTGGTGCTGTGGAACCCTGCTTTCTTTGGCGTCAAACCTGAGATGGTCTTGATGGGAGGTATGATCGTTTGTGCGCAAATGGGCGATCCCAATGCGTCGATCCCGACGCCACAGCCTGTCTATTCAAGGCCGATGTTTGGCGCGATGGGCGGGGCAGTCAGCCACAATGCCGTGACCTTTGTCAGTGCGGCCGCACAAGCGAACGGCATCCGCGATACGTTGGGCCTGTCCAAGCAAACGGTGGCTGTGCAAAACACGCGCAACATTGGCAAACGTGATCTGATCTTGAACGATGCTTTGCCCAAAATGGAAGTACATCCTGAAACATACGAAGTCCGCGCTGATGGTGAATTGTTGACCTGTGAACCCGCCACTGAACTGCCAATGGCGCAGCGGTATTTTATGTTCTGATGGCTGATTTTACCTCACATCATATCGCAAAATCGGGCACTTGGTCGGGCGCTTTCGAACTTTGCGTCCTGACCTATGAACAACGGTTTTTGCGACGCAAGGTTTTGACGACGGCGCACGATGAAACGCTTTTGGTGAATTTGGCGCACACCACGTCATTGGATCATGGGGATGCCTTTCGGCTTGATGACGGACGGCTGATTGAGGTCATCGCAGCTGAGGAACCGCTACTACAAGTGACCGGTGATCTGGTGCAACTGGCGTGGCATATCGGCAATCGCCATACGCCCTGTCAGATAGAATCCGAACGCCTATTGATCCAGAACGATCCTGTTATCGGGCATATGCTGGAACATTTGGGGGCGACTGTTTCCAGAACCTCAGAACCCTTTACCCCCGAAGGCGGCGCCTACGGGCATGGCCGCACACATAGCCACGAACACGGGGCAACGGCGCATGACCACTAGTGCGATCCTGACGCTGACCCAATGGCTGTCGCCGTCCTATCCGCTGGGCAGTTTCGCCTATTCGCATGGGTTAGAGGCCGCATTGGCGGATGGCTGGGTGAATGATGCCGCCAGCCTGCAGGTGTGGCTTGAGGACGTGCTCGCAGATGGATCAGGCTGGGCCGATGCGGTGCTGTTTTGTGCGGCTTTTCAGGCGGTGGATCACGACGGTTTGCGCCAGATCGACGCGACGGGCCGCGCGTTTTCCGCCAGCGCAGAGCGATTGCGCGAAAGCCTGAACCAAGGCGCCGCGTTCACACGCACTGTCGGCGCGACCTCTGATTTGCAAATACCAGACACGTTGCTTCCTGTGGCTATCGGTTGGGCCGCTGCACGACGTGATGCGCCTTTGACCCTGGCTGTGTCGATGTACTTGCAAGCATTCGTCAGCAACATCGTCATGGCCTGCGTACGATTAATGCCAATGGGCCAGACCGATGGCCAAATGATCATTAAATCACTTGGCGCACTTTGCGAACAAATTGCGGTTCATGCATCAACGTCCACTCTCGACGATCTATATTCAAACACCTTCCTGTCCGACATCGCCGCGATGCGACACGAGGTCCAACAACCAAGGCTGTTTCAATCATGACCCAACTGAATGGCCCTTTGCGCGTTGGTATCGGCGGCCCCGTTGGTGCGGGTAAAACGACATTGACCGCGCGGCTGGCACAATTACTGCACCCGCAGATGTCCATCGGGGTCATCACCAATGATATCTATACCCAAGAAGATGCCGAAGCTTTAACACGCATGCAAATCCTGCCCGCTGATCGGATCATCGGGGTTGAAACAGGTGGTTGCCCGCACACTGCTATCCGTGAGGACGCAAGCATTAACCTTGCTGCCATTGCACAGATGCGCTCGCGACACCCCGATGTTGAAGTCGTGCTGATCGAATCTGGTGGCGATAATTTGTCCGCCACATTCAGTCCCGAATTGGCCGATGTGACCCTTTATGTGATCGACGTTGCCGCAGGCGAGGAAATTCCGCGCAAAGGTGGCCCAGCGATCACAAAATCGGATGTGTTGGTAATCAATAAAACCGACCTTGCCCCGTATGTGGGCGCGTCATTGGACGTTATGAAACGCGATGCGGCACGGATGCGAGGCGACAAGCCGTTCGTGATGACATCCCTGCGAGACGGCAAAGGCGCTGCTGATGTGTTGGCGTTACTGCGTCAGATTGGTGGAATTTGAAGCGATGCGTTGACAAATGAACGTCGTTTGGGAGGCGTTATAAACACGTTCTCTTGACGGATTTGCATCTTTCGCATGGCCAAGCACTTGGCGGCCATGAACTGCAGCGCTATCACAGCAGTCCGACCACCAAAGGGAGCCCGCTATGAACGCCGTCGCAGATCGCATTGCCCGCAATATCGCCACTGACATCGCGGCACGCCCCGAACAGGTCACCGCGACCGTTGCCCTGCTGGATGGCGGCGATACCGTGCCATTCGTCGCTCGCTACCGCAAAGAAGTAACTGGGGGGTTGGATGACACGCAACTGCGTAGGCTAGCTGAACGGCTGGACTATCTGCGCGATCTGGAAAAGCGACGCGCTAGCATCCTTGGAGAAATCACCGGACAGGGAAAGCTGACGGATGCGCTGGCCCGCGCCATTGCAGGTGCTGACACCAAAGCGGTGCTTGAGGATATCTATCTGCCATTCAAACCCAAGCGCCGCACCAAGGCGATGATTGCCCGCGAACACGGGCTAGAGCCGTTGCTGCGTGCGATCCTTGCAACCCGCGCCGCTGATCCCTCCGTGCTGGCGCAAGGGTATCTATGCGAGGCCGTTCCAACGACTAAAGAAGTCTTGGCAGGGGCCCGTGACATTCTGGTCGAAGAGCTTGGCGAAAATGCCGCTCTGTTGGGGCGATTGCGGCAGGTTATGCAGCAAGAGGCCCTGATTGTGGCCCGCGTGAATAAGGGCAAGGAAGATATCGGGGCAAAGTTCTCTGATTATTTCGCCCATAGCGAAAAATGGGCAACTATCCCGTCCCACCGCGCGCTTGCCATTCTGCGCGCCGCAAAAGAAGAGATCGTGACCGTTGATATCGCACCTGACCCAGACACAGGTGTGCCGCGCGTGATTGGCATCATTGCGGCCCAGATCGGGATTTCGGGCCAAGCGCCTGGTGATCTATGGTTGCAAGAGGTCGCGGGTTGGACGTGGCGGGTGAAGTTAAGCGGAACCATGTTTATGGATTTGCTGACGGACCTGCGCCGCCGCGCCCACGCCACCGCAATCGAGGTTTTCGCCCGCAATCTGCGTGATTTGTTGCTGGCTGCCCCCGCAGGCGCGCGCGCGACGCTTGGCCTTGATCCCGGTATCCGCACTGGCTGCAAAATCGCCGTGGTGGACGAAACCGGCAAGTTGCTGGACACAGCAACAATCTATCCGTTCCAGCCGCGCAACGATCTACGCGGCGCGGAAGAAACCCTGCTGATGATGATCCGCAAACATGGCGTCGCCCTGATCGCCATCGGCAATGGCACCGCCAGCCGCGAGTCGGAGCGGTTGGTCGCGGATGTCCTCAAACGCCTACCTGCAGGTGCGGCGCGCCCCACACCGGTGATCGTGTCAGAAGCCGGCGCTTCGGTCTATTCCGCGTCAGAGCTGGCGTCACAGGAATTCCCGGACATCGACGTATCCATTCGCGGGGCTGTGTCCATCGCACGTCGCTTGCAAGATCCGCTGGCGGAACTGGTCAAGATTGAACCGCAGGCCATTGGTGTTGGACAGTATCAGCACGACGTAGACCAGCGCCGCTTGGCGCAATCGCTTGCTGGCGTGGTTGAGGATGCGGTGAATGCGGTGGGTGTCGATCTGAACATGGCCTCGGCCCCGCTTTTGTCACATATCGCGGGTTTGGGTGCGTCACTGGCGCAATCCATCGTCACCCACCGCGACATTCATGGCCCCTTTGCCACACGCAAAGCGTTGTTGAAAGTGGCCGGATTGGGTCCCAAAGCGTTTGAGCAATGCGCAGGATTTCTGCGTATCGCCGACGGAAAAGAGCCGTTGGATGCGTCATCTGTTCATCCTGAAGCTTACGGCGTTGCCCGCAAAATCGTGCAGGCGTGTGGACGCGATGTGCGTGCGATCATGGGCGATAGCAGCGCGTTTGCCGGTCTGGATGCCGCGCAGTTTGTCGACGATAGTTTTGGCTTGCCCACCGTGCGGGATATTCTGGCTGAGCTGGAAAAACCGGGCCGTGATCCGCGCCCTGCCTTTAAGACTGCCACATTTGCCGAAGGTATCGACAGCATGGCCGATCTCAAAGCGGGCATGTCCTTAGAAGGAACTGTGACGAATGTCGCAGCTTTCGGTGCCTTCGTCGATATAGGTGTCCACCAAGATGGTTTGGTGCATGTCAGTCAACTGGCCGACCGCTTCGTCAAGGACCCGCATGAGGTTGTCAAAGCCGGTGATGTCGTGCGTGTTCGCGTCACTGAAGTTGATATTCCACGCAAACGGATCGGGCTGAGCATGCGCAAGGAGGTTGGCACAGAGGCGTCACAGCCAAAGGCCGTTGCCAAACCGAAACCTGCAGTGAAAAAACAGACCCATGCCGCGCCGAAACCTGCGCCAAATAGTCAGGGGGCGCTGGGGTCCGCACTTGCCGCCGCACTGAAAGGGCAGGGTGACGCCTAGTCTGCCTGTGCCGGCATTTAGGCTATCTATGCCAACTTCGCCCAAAAAGCAGATTTACGGTCGTGGCGTGTTTGCAGCGTCTGAACGTAGTCGGCGTGGGTTGAAAATGCACCGTAATCTGCGATCTCGGCATCAAGGGCCGCGCAATCTGACAGGTGGTCTGCAGCATGGCCGTACCGTGTCGCGCGCCCTTGCTCCAGCGTGTTATCGATCATCGCGCGCCAAAGAAGCACGGCGGCCAACGGGTGCCGCACCCGCAATGCTTCGGCTGCGGGGGTAAGCAGGCCGTAGTGATCGCCGTTGACTTCGTCTGCGCGGGTCTCGATTAGACGTGCCGCTGTTAGCAAATCTGGCCACCCCAAACAAAAGGTAAGCGCGGCAGAAATGTTGGCATAGGCGAGCACATGGGCCTTGGCGTCGTCTTCAGCCTCAACATCTTCAAAATCGGGTAAAAGCTGCAGATAGTCGCGCAGGTGTTGGATGTTGAGGGTCGCACAGAAGCAATCCCAGCGGTGTGCTTGCGCGTCGTCCAGGCGCCCCAATGTGACAAGGCTGGCGATATAGGCATCGTCCCATGCCGCCCGCCCGACTGAATTGTCCGCTTGATCGGCTGCGAGCAGCAGGTCAAGGGCACGTTGTGCTTGGTTATCGCCAATCAATAGCATGGCGGCTTCGGCAGACGTGTCAGCTCGCCTTAAGTCTTTGGCAGAGAATTGGGCGATATACGCATCGGTATCATCTGCAGCTTCTGCAATGTCTTGAAGGCAGGATTTTACAAAACGGGCTTTGCGTTCGGCCGCGTAATCGGACCCACCGCGCAACTGGCGCAAGAACAGTATTGCATCATGATCTGTTGCAGTGTCGGATGCCGGAGCGGACGAAAAGGCTTCTACATTGGCTTTCAGGCGTGCAAGGCCAGACGCGCCAAGGGCAGGCGCCATCAGCGCGATGATGCCGTCCCATTCGCCGTATCCGTTGTCTTGCAACGTAGTCCACACCCGATCGGCCAGCGCTTCGGGATCAAGCTGTGCACTCGGTGCGATATCTGCAAACCGTGCGCGTGCGGCCCGAAACACATCACCAACATCGCCATTGC
>CBDTVI010000060.1:0-11360 GCA_965364065.1 uncultured Yoonia sp.
GCGTCCGTCTGGGGGACGGAAGGTCGCAGGTTCGAGTCCTGCTAGCCCGACCAATCATAACCGCCCGTCAGTGCACGCGCACGGCGGGCGTTTTTGTACCTGCAAGGGGAACATGAATGACGACTGCTGGCGTACTGGCCGACCATCAAATCCGCGATATGATCGCCTCTGGCGGCATTTCGGCGGATCATCCGATCACCGATGGCCAAATTCAACCCGCATCGCTTGATCTGCGCCTAGGCGGCACGGCTTACCGCGTCAGGGCGTCTTTCTTGGCGGGCCGCACGCGCACTGTGACAGAACGTCTTGCTGATTTTCAGATGCACGCCGTTGATCTGGACGGCGGTGCAGTGCTGGAAAAAGGGTGCGTCTATGTCGTGCCATTAATGGAGCGCCTGCGCCTGCCCCAAGGCATGACGGCCGCGGCCAGCGCAAAGTCATCCATCGGACGGCTGGACCTGCTGACCCGCATCATCACCGATCATGGCGTTGAGTTTGACCGCGTCCCCGAAGGCTACGATGGCCCACTGTATGTTGAAATTTGCCCAAGATCGTTTTCTGTCGTCGCCCAACCGGGACAAATGCTAAACCAGATCATTTTTCGGCAAGGCAAAACGCTGATGTCCGATGATGATTTGCGAGCACTCCATGCCACAACGCCGATTGTGTCAGGTGATCCAGTTATCTCTGACGGGCTTGGGTTTTCTGTTGATCTACGCCCTGCGGAAGGAAACTTGGTCGGCTACCGCGCCAAACCCCACACCGGCGTCGTTGATCTGTCCAAACTGAACCACTACGAACCTGCCGATTTTTGGGAGCCCGTACATACCAACGATGGGTGGATCATCCTTGATCCGGGTGCGTTCTATATTCTTGTCAGTCGCGAATCGATCATCATCCCGCCCATGCAAGCTGCTGAAATGGCACCCTATTTGGCGATGGTGGGCGAATTTCGCGTGCACTACGCGGGCTTCTTCGACCCCGGATTTGGCTATGCCCAAGCAGGAGGGTCGGGATCACGCGGCGTCCTTGAAGTACGCTGCCACGAGGCCCCGTTTGTGCTGGAGCATGGCCAAGTCGTGGGCCGATTGGTCTATGAACACATGGCAGCAATGCCTGCGGCCCTTTATGGTCGCGAGATCAAATCAAACTATCAAGGCCAAGGCTTGAAGCTGTCGAAACACTTCAAATCCTAGCGCATAAACCTGCGCAGCATACCCAAACTGCGGCGCGCGGTTCCGGTATTTTTGCGCGCAGCCTGTGCTGATTGGCGTTCTTCTGGTGTCATATCTTCAGGCTTCTTGCCGCGCCGTGACGCGACATCGATGCCCTTATTCATAAGCATACGAACGCCCATATTGATCAACCGGTTCATATTCATCGGGTGTCCCTCACCAATTCTATACATTGATCTAAGTCGTAGATCTTAATCTTCAAACAATTCGGTCTGGTTATCATCGTCATCATCGCCGTCTTCGGCCTCACCCAAAGCATTCGCACCGGGTGGCGGGCGATTTTCGAGCAATCCAGCAGACCGTAGTTCTTTCAGCCCCGGCAAATCGCGCGCATTTTCAAGACCGAAGTGATCAAGGAAGCTTTGGGTGACAACGAATGTCACCGGGCGACCCGGCGTCATGCGTCTGCGTCCGAACCTGATCCATTCCAATTCGATCAACTGATCAACTGTGCCGCGGCTCACGCTTACGCCGCGAATCTCTTCGATCTCGGCGCGGGTCACAGGCTGATGATAGGCGACGATGGCAAGGGTTTCGATCGCAGCACGGCTAAGCTTGCGGGTCTCGACCGTTTCCTTCTGCATCAAAAAGCCCAGATCACCCGCCGTGCGAATGGCCCAAGCATCGCCGACCTTAATGATATTCACGCCGCGCCCGTCATAGCGTTTGCGCAGATGCGCCAATGCCTCTGCAGGGTCACAGCCATGTGGCATCCGCCCGATCAATTCGTTGACCGTAACGGGCTCTGCAGTCGCGAACATGATCGCTTCTACCATGCGTTCTTGCTCGCCAATTGGTGGGGCTTCAAACAAGCTGTCGTTTGCGGGTTTTGTGTCGTCTTTACGCATCAGGGACTTTCTTGCGGATTAGGATAGGCGAGAAAATCTCACCCTGCCGAATTTCGATTTTACCCTCTTTGGCCAGCTCAAGCGTGGCCGCAAATGTGGCTGCGGTGGTCGAACGGCGACGCTGGGGATCAACGTCCCACCCGTCAGGCAAGTAGCTGACCAGTTCGGTCCACCCACCCGCAAAGCCGATCAGCCCGCGCATGCGTTCCAGCGCCTGTTCCATCGTCATAACGTGCTGACGATCCAACACAAAAGGGCGGAAATCATCACGGGTACGAATGCGCGCATAGCCTTGCATCAGATCCAGCAGCGTGGCGGTATAGGTCACACGGCGCACGCGCTGGACGTCTTCGGTAACGCCACGGGCAAAGAAATCACGGCCCAATTGATCACGCGCCATCAGTTTTGCGGCCGCTTCGCGCATGGCTTGCAAACGCTCAAGCTGGAACGCCAAATGGGCGGCAAGTTCTTCGCCTGACGGTCCTTCTTCGGACGGGTCAGGGGGGAGCAATAAACGGGATTTCAGAAACGCGAGCCAAGCGGCCATCACAAGATAATCGGCGGCTAATTCAAGACGCAGTTTCTTCGCTTGTTCAACAAAAGCCAGATATTGGCGCGCCAAATCCAAGATTGAAATCTGGCGCAGGTCTACCTTTTGCGTGCGTGACAGGGTCAGCAACAAATCAAGCGGGCCTTCAAAGGCACCGACATCGACGATCAACGCCTCGGCAGCAACGCGCTCGCTGACGCTGACGACGTCTTCTTGAAACTCTTCGCCCGCCATGGACCCTCTCAGCTTAGTAGCGCTTCAAGTTCGGCTTCTAGCTGAGGGATGTCAATATTTTCAGGGGCTTTTCGCATACCAAGGACGCGATTTGCGCGGATTTGGGCCGGACCTGACATGTCCCCCGCAGATTGCGCGATCATGGCCATTTCATCTGGGTCGCCATTGCAGTGCAAAACGATGTCACAGCCAGCCGCGATGGACGCCGTCGTGCGGTCAGTCAACGCGCCCGATAAAGCCTCCATTGAGATATCATCAGTCATCAAAATGCCATCGAAACCAATGTCATTGCGGATCACTTCAATCATTTTGGTGGATGTTGTGGCCGATTGGTCTGGGTCAATATCAGAGAACACAATATGCGCTGTCATGCCCATCGGCAGATCATTCAAAGCCGCGAACGGTGCAAAATCATAGGCGGCAAGTTCGCTACGCGGCGCATCAACTTGCGGCAATTGCAGATGGCTATCTGTCGTTGCGCGCCCGTGGCCGGGAATATGCTTAAGGACCGGTAATACGCCGCCGGCTATATGCGCGTCAGCGCAAACGCGGGCGGCATCAATAACGGATTTTACGTCACGCCCATAAAGGCGGTTGTGCAGAAACGGATGGGTCGCATCCTCTGCGATATCGGCCAAAGGCGCGCAGTTGGCATCGATACCGACACGGTGCAGGTCATCTGCGATAAGGCGATTGCGGACCCATTGCGCGCGCAGCGGATCGCGGGCGCGGTCCATTTGATCCAGCGCAGGCAGGTATTCGCGCCAATGAGGTGCGCGCATGCGTTGCACGCGCCCGCCTTCTTGATCAATTAGGATCGGTGCATGATGTCCGACAGTTTCGCGCAGTTGATCCGTCAGCTTGCGCAGCTGGTCCGGTGTGTCGATGTTCCGCGCAAATAGGATAAAACCAAACGGCTGAACCTCGCGGAAAAAACCGCGTTCCCAATTGCTGACTTCAAACCCCTCGGGGCCGAAAATCGTCGCATTCATCGCCACTTAGTCAACCACCACAGGAATACAATCGGTGCCTTCAGCCTGCAATGCAGCACACAAGCGGCGTGCATCAACGCGGTCATTAAAACCACTCGCACGCAAGCGGTACCATGTGCCGCTGCTTTGATTACTTATTTGAATGACGCGCGTGCGGTCCGACATCAACTGCCCAAAACGCGCCTGCAAGCGGTCCCATTCTTGGCCTGCAAGCGTCGGGTTAGGAAAAGCGCCCAGTTGCACCAAGTTAGTACCTGCGGGGAAAATCTCTGTGTTGACTGCGACCTCGGTGGCACCTGCCGGGGCTGCTACCACTGGTGCCGCGGCCACGATACGCAAAGCTGCAGGGCGGATTGTTGGCCGTACTGATCTGGCGACACCGGGCACGGTTGCAGCAATTGCATCAACGGATGGCGCAGGCAGGATGATACCTGCCGCCAACTGCTCTGCGAGCGCTGCAATTTCATCGAATTCTGCGGCTGGTGCAACCGGTGCTATCACGGCTGTCTGTGCTACAGCGCCGAGACTGGTAGATGCCTCAGACGTCGGCTGCGCCTCTAGGTCTTCTTGCGCCAAACCCGAGGTACGCGGAGCAAGAACCAAACGATCCTCAAGACCGCCTGCTTCGCCCATCGCGGCCACTTCGTTCACGGCCAAGCCTGTGTGCAATGCAACCGCGCCACCAGGATTGTCGGGCAAGACACGCATGTCGCCCTCCATGGCACGCACAACGGGAATGCCGCTGACGTCACGCATGATCAACTTGTAACCCCAGAAACTGACGCCAAGGATCAAGGCGAGCGATAAAGCCGCGCCTGAATAATTCACTAAACTCGTAACACGGGGTACACCCGCAGTTGGGGCGAACCCCTCATCATATACTGCCATATCTGCCTCTCGCCGCCCCATGCCTTATGGCTTTGCGGGGTCGTTATTGTGCAATCCGACAGCTTGTACGTTAACGCATCTCTTCCGCCGGAGTGACGCCAAGAATACTCAAACCGTGCGAAATAACAATCGAAACGGCCCGAATGAGGGCAATTTTCGCTTGTGTGGTATCTGAGTCACCCTCTTGCACGAACCGCAGTGCCTGATCCGCATTGCCTTGGTGGTAAAGCGCGTGGAAGTCAGACGCGAGATCATAGAGGTAAAAAGCGATGCGGTGCGGCTCGTGGCCCTTGGCGGCAATTTCCACCAAACGCGGCCATTCTGCCAGCTTTTTGATAACTGTCAGTTCAGCCTCATGGGTCAGGCCAGAGATATCTACGCCTGCCAAAGTCGTGTCAGCAACATCCGTAAACACAGCAGCCTTGGCCACAGCAGAGTTCACACGCGCATAGGCGTAGTTCACATAAAACACCGGATTGTCCTTGGACTGTTCCAGCACTTTGTCGAAATCAAAATCCAGAGGCGCGTCGTTTTTGCGGGTCAGCATATGGAACCGCGTCACGTTTGCGCCAACTTGATCGACCACATCACGCAGGGTCACAAACGTCCCTGCCCGCTTGGACATCTTGAATGGTTCGCCGTTTTTATAAAGCTTCACAAGCTGCGTCAGCTTTACATCGAGCGGTACACGGCCATCAGATAACGCCGACACGGCAGCCTTCATCCGTTTGACGTAACCACCATGATCGGCGCCAAACACGTCGATCAACTGATCAAAGCCGCGTTGGACCTTGTCATAGTGATACGCGATGTCTGGTGCGAAATAGGTCCACGATCCATCAGATTTTTGCACAGGACGGTCGACGTCATCGCCGTGTTCTGTGGATTTGAACAACATCTGTTCGCGCGGCTCCCAATCTTCGGGCATTTTGCCCTTGGGTGGTTCCAGCACACCACGATAGATCAAGCCCTTTGCATCAAGTTCTGCGATGGCTTTTTCAATGAGGCCAGTGCCATAAAGGGATTTCTCACTGTAGAAATTATCCATCGTCACGCCAAGCTGGGCAAGGTCTGCGCGGATCAAATCCATCATTGCTTCGGTCGCGAATTCGCGGATTTCCTGCAACCACACATCTTCGCTTTGATCTAAATACGCATCCCCGACCTTGGCTTTCAGCGCCTCACCAACGGGTTTCAGATAGTCACCCGGATAGGTCCCGTCAGGGAATGCGACCTCTTGGCCGTGTGCTTCAAGATACCGCAGATAAACCGACCGCGCGAGGACATCGACCTGCGCGCCGCCATCGTTGATGTAGTATTCTTTGGTCACATCGTAGCCTGCGTAATCCAGCAGCCGCGCGAGTGCGTCGCCAAAGACAGCACCGCGTGTGTGACCCACATGCAAAGGCCCCGTCGGATTGGCCGAAACATATTCGACCATCATCTTTTGGCCCTGCCCGAGATTGGATTTACCGTACCCCGCATCGGTCAAAACCGCCTTCACGACGCCTTGCCACACATCGGGAACCAGACGCATGTTCAAAAACCCGGGGCCTGCGACCTCGGCCACCATGATCTGCGGGTCCTCTAGCAATTTCGCGGCCAGAGCATCCGCTATCACACGCGGATTCATTTTTGCAGGCTTGGCCAGCACCATCGCGGCATTCGTCGCCATGTCACCATGTGAGGCATCACGCGGCGGTTCTACTGACACGGCAGCAGTCGCCAGACCGGCAGGCAACGTGCCTTCGGCTACAAGTTCGTCAAGACAGGCCAGCACACGGGTACGGATATCAGCAAAAAGGTTCATTTTAGGTCCAGATTTGGTTCATGCTTCATGTATCACCCCCCGCGCGGGCGTCAATCAACGCAGGCTTAATTCCCGTCAATGACGCCTGCGGGGATCACTTCGCCCCCAATCAGGCGCTTGTGTTCTTGAATGGCAAAGCGGTCGGTCATGCCTGCGATGTAATCTGCCACAATCCGCGCGAGCGCTGTTTTATCCGGCGCATCGGCCACATCCTTGCGCCATTGTTTCGGCAATTCATCGGTGTTTTCCAAGAAAAACGGGAACAAATCGTCGATCATTTGCGTCACAACAACCCGCATTTCGACCACAGCAGGTGCACGGTACATGCGCGTGAACAAGAATTGGCGAATGACCTTTAGATCCGTCCAAAGTGCTGGTGAAAACTGTATCATCATTCGTCCTGCGTGACGAATATCATGGACGGATGTCGGCGCAAATTCAGTCAGGTTACGGCGACTGACGGTGATCACGTCCTCGACCAGCACCCCAAAGAAGCGGCGCAATGCCTCGTGGCGGCGGCGGTAGTAGTTAAGGTCAGGATATTTGGCATCTACCCGCGCAAAGCAATCACGCAGGATAGGCAGTTCGGCCAATTCATCTGTGCTGAAAAGTTCGGCGCGCAATCCGTCATGCAGGTCGTGGTTATTATAGGCGATATCATCCGCCAACGCGGCGGCTTGCGCCTCTGCGCTTGCATGGGTGTGCAATTCCAGATCGTGCCGCGCGTTGTAAGCGGCCAGCGCGAAAGGAATATCGCCGGTCACAGGCCCGTTGTGTTTGGCGATCCCCTCAAGGCTTTCCCAGGTCAGGTTCAGCCCGTCCCATTCTGCGTAGTGTCGTTCAAGGTTGGTCACGATTTGCAAGGCTTGGGCGTTATGATCGAAGCCGCCGTAGGGCTGCATCAACGCATCTAACGCCTCTTCGCCCGTGTGCCCGAACGGCGTGTGTCCCAGATCATGAGCCAATGCGACGGCTTCGGTGAGTTCCACATTCAGATCAAGCGACGCGGCCACGGTACGCGCCACTTGCGCCACTTCAATCGAATGGGTCAGGCGCGTGCGGAAATAATCGCCTTCGTGTTCAATAAACACTTGGGTTTTATGTTTCAGGCGCCGAAAGGCGCTAGAATGAATGATCCTGTCCCGATCGCGCTGAAAGGGCGAACGGAAGGTGCTTTCTTCTTCCGCATAGAGCCGCCCCCGCGGATTAGCAGGATCGGTTGCATATGGCGCTGCCATTGTTGTTTGCCTGTCTTGTCGTGTTTGCCTGTTACCCCTATATTAGAGTTATCAACGAACCGATAGGCCTGTCCAATGTTCACTGTTCCACCCAAAGTCACCACCCGCGCGTTTGAACGCCTCGCCGAAATTGGCGCGTCTGCCCAAGGCAAGGCTTTGCGCATCGCCGTAGAAGGTGGTGGATGTTCGGGGTTTCAGTATGAAATCGACCTTGATGACGCCAAAGACGATGATCTGGTGCTGTCCGAACAGGGCGAGAAAGTCGTGATCGACAGTATCTCACTGCCCTTTCTTGCCGATGCTGTCATCGATTTCAGCGAAGAACTGATTGGCGCGCGCTTTGTGATCAACAATCCCAACGCATCATCATCCTGCGGGTGCGGCACGTCCTTCTCTATGTAAGTGCCTTGCGCCCTGCCCTCGTGTGGGTCAAAACCGACGTGAACTCTGGGGGCGCATATGAAAATCGCGACATTCAACATCAATGGCGTCAAAGCCCGCATCAATGCGCTGAGCGACTGGATTGACGATGCCCAGCCAGATGTAGCGATTCTGCAAGAGATCAAATCAGTCGACGAAGGCTTCCCCCGCGAGATATTCGAAGACAAAGGCTATATTGTCGAAACCCACGGTCAAAAGGGTTTTAACGGCGTCGCACTGCTATCCAAGTACCCGTTAGAGGACGTTACCCGCGGCCTGCCCGGTGCAGAGGGCGCTGGCCGTGACGGGATCGACGACATCGAGGCACGCTATATCGAGGCGACTGTGGTGGGCGAAAAAGCACTGCGCATTTGCGGGCTTTACTTGCCCAACGGCAACCCGGCACCAGGCCCGAAATACGACTATAAACTACGCTGGATGGAACGCCTTCGGGTGCGTGCTGCTGAACTGATTGCAAATGAAGAATGCGCGCTAATTGCAGGTGATTACAACATAATCCCTCAAGCTGAAGATGCCGCCAAGCCCGACGCTTGGCGCGACGACGCGCTGTTCCGCCTAGAGAGTCGCGACGCGTACCGCCGTATTTTGAACCTTGGCTACACCGAAGCGTTTCGCGCGCGCGAAGCCGCAGCAGGGCATTATTCCTTTTGGGATTACCAAGCCGGCGCATGGGATCGCAACGATGGCATCCGTATCGATCATTTCCTTTTAACCCCGCAATGCGCCGATCTTTTGAACGAATGCTGGATCGAAAAAGACGTGCGCGGGCGCGAAAAGCCATCCGACCACGTACCTGTCTGGGTTGACCTCGCGCTGTAAAGCCCTGATTATAAAGGCTATGCGCAAGTATTTCATCATGTTGGCGATTGCTGCAACGCTGCCAACTCTGGCCCAAGCACAATGCCGCATGGCCATTGCGGGTTCCAATTGCGTGACCGTTCCCCAGACATCGCCCCCACCAGAACCACCGGTTGCAATTGGCGATGTACTGAAACGTGGTGAATATTCAATGCTGCTTAATGCGCGCTACTATGGCTTGCCGTTTGTCAGCGATGGCTGGGTTTACATGCGGATCGAAGACGATATTTACCGTGTTGATTGGCGTTCCCATGAGGTCTTGGAAAACGTGACGGATCAGGCAAACCGGAACTGGTAGGGCTTAGGCCGTCACATCGTGATCATAAAGCCAACCCAGCCGGTTGAGAAACGCGTCTGGTGCAACCTTGCCCATGGCCCGCAATCCGGTATGTGCGACGACCCTTTTCACACCGCCAAAATGATAATTCCGTGCGTTGCTATTGGCCGCAGAAATAGCCCGAACCACGCGCGCGCGGCGCAGGTCCTGATAGGCCGCAAGCCCTTGTTCAAGCGATGTATTTTCATCGCAAGTACGTGCCAGAACGAATGCATCCTCGAGTGCAAGGTTGGCCCCTTGGGCCAGAAACGGCAGCGTCGGATGTGCGGCATCGCCCAAGATCGCGACAGAACCGCTATGCCATTTTGCAGCCACCGGATGCCGGAAAAGGCCCCAAAGATTGGCCTTTTCAACATTGCCCAGAATGGTTTTGACTTCCCAAGCGCAGTCAGAGAACGCTTGACGCAGGTTTCCCGCATCATCGTCGTGGTGCCAGCCTTCGGCGGCCCAAGCACTGCGTTCTTGAACGGCCACGATGTTCATGCGTTCGCCCGATAGCGGATATGTCACCAAATGCCGCCCCGGCGCCATCCAGACCCGCGCGATAGGATCAGCATTATCGGTTTTAACCAAAGCACGCCATGCAACTTGGCCCGTAAAGAACGGCTTTGTGGCGGTGTTGATCTGTCCACGGACGATAGAATGCAACCCGTCCGCACCAATCGTCAAATCAGGCTTGATCTGCGCACCACCCACTTCAAAACAGCCAGCAGCATCTAGTTTTTCGATGCGCGTGCCCAATTTGACGGTGACACCTGCAGCGGCGCAAGCGCCTACCAGTACGTCAATTAGTGCTGCGCGATGGTAAAAGCGGTAAGGCGGTTTTTGGGTGGATAGATCAAATTGCGTGATTTTCTTGCCCGAAATAGCGTCCATTGGCGCCACCGCTTGGGCGGTGATCCCTGTGACGCTCAACGCTTTTTCCATCCCTAATGCGTTCAAAACGCGCGCGCCGTTCGGGGTGATCTGCAGCCCTGCCCCGACTTCCGTCAGAGCAGGTGCTTGTTCGTAGATAGTCACGGCGGCACCCTGACGGGCAAACGCAAGGGCTGCAGTCAGGCCACCAATGCCGCCACCGATAATGGCAATGTTGCGAGAAGCATTATTGCCCATCTAGTCGTCGCGGTGCACTTTCTCGCGGCGCTCATGGCGCTCTTGGGCCTCAAGGCTCATGGTCGCGATAGGACGTGCATCCAAACGCTTAAGCGAAATAGGCTCGCCCGTGATTTCACAATACCCGTACTCGCCTTCGTCGATGCGGCGCAGGGCTGCGTCGATTTTGCTGACCAATTTGCGCTGACGATCCCGTGTGCGCAGTTCGAGCGCACGGTCGGTTTCCTCGGATGCGCGGTCGGCGACATCTGGAATATTGCGGGTCTGGTCTTTCATGCCTGCGACCGTGTCGCGGGTATCTTCCATCAAATCCGATTTCCAATCATTCAACTTGCGACGGAAGTATTCGGTCTGACGCTCGTTCATGAATGGTTCGTTATCGGCAGGGCGATAGTCATCAAGTTGAAACGCTTCGGCTTTCATTCTTTTTCCTTTGCTTGTCGCGCCCCCCCAGCAAGGTTTTTAGGCAGCGACACCCCCGAATTAAGCATCGTTTAACCCCCTGCTCGGGTTCTGTCACCCCCCCAATTTGCCCTATGACAGGGTGTTGATGATTGCGCGGGACCCGCATAGGTTGCCCGCAGATTTAAAAAGGTATGCACATGCAATTCACGGGCACAGACACCTATGTCGCCACCGACGACTTAACGATGGCAGTGAATGCCGCAGTGACGCTTGAGCGGCCGTTGTTGGTCAAAGGGGAACCTGGCACGGGTAAAACAGAACTTGCCCGTCAGATTAGCGCGTCATTGGAGCTGCCAATGATCGAATGGCACATCAAATCGACCACAAAGGCCCAGCAAGGACTTTATGAAT
>CBDTVI010000061.1:0-10995 GCA_965364065.1 uncultured Yoonia sp.
GTCCAAAGCCACACATCAGTGCCACTCAGTGATGGATGGGTGCGGGCCAACAGGTAAATTCCCGCTTTGACCATCGTCGCAGAATGCAGATATGCGCTGACTGGCGTCGGGGCGGCCATCGCGTTGGGCAGCCAGAAATGGAACGGCATTTGCGCTGATTTTGTGAACGCGCCAGCAAGAACCAAAATCAAGATTGGCAGGTACATGACGCTTTGGGTCAGAACACCGGGCATTTGGTTGATCTGAGACATCTCAAACGTACCAGCGGTCGTGCCAATCAAGATGATGCCCGCAAGCAGAGCCAACCCACCGACACCCGTCATCATTAAGGCCTGCAATGCAGAACGCCGCGCCTTCAGGGTGTCATGGTTGAACCCGATCAGAAGGTAGGACGTGATGGTCGTTAATTCCCAGAAAACGAATAAAATCAGCAAGTTATCGGATAAAACTAAACCGATCATCGACAGCATAAAGCTGGTCAAGAATAACGAAAATCGCGCTTGATGCACGTGACCGGCCAAATAGCGGGCGGAATAGAGCATAACCAGCGCACCGATGCCCGTGATCAACAATGCAAACGTGAGGCTAAGACCATCAATATAAAAGCTGAAGTTGACGCCAAGACTTGGCACCCATTCCCAGACAAAGCGCAGCGTGTCGCCGGCCGCAATGACGGGGATCATTTGGGCAAACCAGACAAAGAGGCTGCTCGCAATTGCGACAGGGATTAGGCCGGCGGGCGTGATCCAGCGTGTGGGCGTTGAAGTATCCAATTTAGTATTCCGGTCAGATAGTTAATACGCGCGTGGCGCACGGGTAGCGCACCGCGGTGCAGATGCAAAGCAAGGTCGTCTAGCTAAATCACAATTGACCAGCGTCATTTTGAACCGTTGCATTTCTTTCCCTCGCGGCAGCCCTTGCTGCTGGTCTTGTTCATTTTTGTGTGCGGCTAGATGTAGCAGGACTATTCATATAGGGAATGCAATTGAACAGTAAAATTTGATAGGAAAAACCTATCAAAGGGGAAATATGAAAAATCTACCCAGTCTGCGGCAACTCCGCTACCTTGTCGCGCTTTCCGAGGCCCGCCATTTCCGCAAAGCCGCTGAGGCGATGGGGATCAGCCAGCCATCACTGAGTTTGCAAATCTCTAACCTTGAGGGCCTGCTGGGCGTCTTATTAGTGGAACGCGGGCGCGGTCCGGTCACTTTGACGCCAGAAGGGCGCGAAGTTTTGACGCGTGCCGCCCGTATCGTCGACGAAGTGCATGGCATTATCGATTTGACGGGCTCGCTTAAGACCGGTTTGGCGGGGACGATCCGGTTGGGCACTACCCCGACCATTGGGCCTTACCTGATGCCTTACGTCGTTGAGCGGCTGCATGCGCGTTATCCTGATTTGCGCCTTTATATCCGCGAAGTCGTCCCCCGTGACCTGCGCGGAGAATTATTGATGGGCCGTCTTGATGTGATCCTGACCCAACTGCCAGAAGGGGGCGCGGACCTGACAACACGCCGTCTGTTCCGCGAACCTTTGCTGCTAGCCGTTCCCGACGATCACCCGTTGGCCACGCGCGACGACGTGACCGAAGCTGATTTGGCGGATCTGAATGTCCTCTCGTTGGGGCCGGATTATGCACTGCATGCGCAAATTGCCGCGTTGTGTCATCAGCACGGGGCGATGATTGCGCGCGATTATGAAGGCACCAGCCTTGATGCCATCAGGCAAATGGTTGGCATGGGCATGGGGGTCGCGTTTCTGCCGCGCCTTTATGCGAGGTCAGAAATCGATAGCCGCTCTAGCAATGTTGTGGTTAAGCCATTTCGGCGCAGCACTGTGATGCGGTCGATTGGCATGGTGTGGCGCAGTGCGGCCAGTCCGGTGATGTTTGACCGGCTCTCCGATGTGGTAAAAGAGGCCGCGCGCCAACATCTGCAGACAGGCAAGTCGCCGGTCATTCTAGATTAGGTTATAGGAATATAAAAAGGCGCCCAATGGGGCGCCTTGTGTTGGGGCAGTGCTTAACCGCGCCAATTGCGGATCGGCCCGCAGTCCATATGCACAAAGTTTGAACGATTATACCGCCCAACACCACCAGCACGGCAGGCCAATGCGGCTTGCGTCATTTGCGCTGTGCTGCGTGACGTCAGACGCAGGTCAGCCGCTTGACCCCGCATGTGCAGCGAATTGCGGGCTGTTCCGCTGAGCATTCGGTTTGTGCGCGGAGAGCGATAGCCTGACAAAAGCAAATAAGGTTCTGTCGTATCCATCAGGTTCAATGCGGCAGACATAATATCGATCGTGCGCAGGTCCATCTGGACCGCTTCACCAGTGCGCCAGTCGCGCATGTGCAAGTTAATTTCGCGCACGGCTTCGCCGATGTATTCGCCATCGATCCAGTAAATTGTGTTCACTCTCTCGCCGGTGCGGCCAGAGTACATCGCGATTCGGCGGATATCGCCAGCACCACGTAAAAATCCTGCAGCGCTTGAATATGTGGGCGTTGCCGCAACTGCTGTTGCCGCAAATGCACCTAGTAATCCGCGCCGGGTAATCCCAGAGGAGGTCTTTTTATCCATGTAATTAGCGCCTGTCCCGTCGCTCGACTTGTATCGCTTTGCAGCGATTTGGTTGCCATCATCTCCCCAGATGTGCGGGTTATATGACATATTTTGATTCGTTGACCAAGACCTGTTTGGACTTTTTTCATTAACAAGTGAGAAACGGGCGGAAATCAGCGCAGTTTTGCTACTGCGTCTTGTGTGCCACAGGTGCAAAGCGGGCAACTGCGCAACACTTCCAAACAGCGCGGCGGCCTCGCGGTTTTGTCAATAGACACAGCTTAGTGTAAGGATATGGATACTTTTAGAAGTTAATGACATCGCTAACGCGGTGACCTGTAAACGGCAAAGGGATCTACACTGATGTCTTCTTATCTCGTACCAGCGCGGCTTTTGGCGCAAAAATTGTCCATCTTCGTGGTGGCAGCCTTGATGGTTGTCGCGGTCGCACCGCAAGCCCAAGCGCAAGACGCTGAATTCCGGCAGGCCGTGGCGCAGGCTGCAAACGGTGATCGTGATCTGGTGGCCTTTTACCGCGAACGAAATTTTGAAGGTATCTGGAGTGGATCAAGTGATCGCGCGCGCCGCGGTGCGTTGCAGGCCGCCTTTGACGGCGCTGCCGATCATGGTTTGCCCGCAGACAACTATAACGCAAATGATCTGATCGCACGGCTGCAAGCTGCATCGACCCCGCAAGAGCAGGCCCGTCTAGAGGTCGCGATCAGTCGTCAGTTCCTTGATTACGCACGCGACGTGCAAACTGGCGTAGTTGTGCCTTCGCGCATTGACGACGCGATCCAGCGGCGTGTGCCGCTGCGTTCACCTGTCAGCACTTTGCGCGCGTTTGCGCAATCTAGCCCCGCTGCCTTTATGCGGGCATTGCCACCCAGTGCGCCCGAATATGGCCGTCTGATGGGCGAAAAAGCCCGAATGGAGCGTTTGTTGGCTGATGGAGGTTGGGGGCCAACAGTCCCTGGTCGCAAACTTGAGCGGGGCGATAGCAGCCCGGCTGTGGTTGCATTACGCAACCGTCTGCAGGCGATGGGCTATCTGTCACGTTCTACAACACAGACTTATGACGAAGAGATCGCAAGCGCTGTGCAACAGTTCCAGTTGGCCCACGGGCTAGCCACAGATGGCAACGCCGGTACAGGCACTTTGGCCGAGATCAACACGTCGCCAGAGCGGCGCTTGCAGGCGATCATCGTCGCGATGGAACGTGAGCGCTGGATCAACCGCCCGCGCGGAGAGCGTCATGTTTGGGTAAACCTCACGGATTACACAGCCAAAATCATTGATAGTGGTGTCGAGACGTTTTCAACCCGCTCTGTCATCGGCGCGCGTGACCGTGACCGTGTAACGCCAGAGTTTTCCGACGTCATGGAGTTCATGGTCATTAACCCTAGCTGGTATGTGCCACGTTCTATCATCACCAAGGAATTCTTGCCGCGGCTGCAAAGTAACCGCAATGCGGTGGGCAACCTGATCATGACGGACAGCAGAGGACGTGTCGTCGACCGTTCCACTGTTGATTTCAGCTCATTCACCGAGCAAACATTCCCGTTTTCCATGCGCGAGCCGCCAAATCAGGGCAATGCGTTGGGTTTGGTGAAATTCATGTTCCCGAACCGTTACAATATCTACCTGCACGACACGCCTTCCAAAAGCTTGTTCGGGCGTGAAACCCGCGCCTATAGCCACGGCTGTGTTCGCTTGGCTGATCCGTTTGATTTTGCCTATGCGTTGCTGTCCAAGCAGGCAAGCAACCCCGAGGAAGTGTTCCAGTCGCACCTGCGCTCTGGCGTGGAGCGCCGCGTTGATCTTGCGAACCCTGTTCCTGTGCACTTGGTGTATCGCACGGCTTACACACAGGCCGAAGGCCGGATGCAGTACCGTCGTGATGTCTATGGTCGTGATGGACGTATCTGGAATGCGCTTGCGCGCGAAGGGGTGGCTCTTCGGGCCATTCGCGGCTAAATCTGTCGTAGGGAATATCACCCGAGGGCATGATGGCACACACAGTTAAAGACATTGCAGCAGCACTGGGGGCAGAAGCCTTTGGTGCTGTTGATCTTTTGGTTCATGGCGCGAGCGAACCTGCGTCTGCAACAGCGACAGATTTGGCTTTGGCTATGACACCTGCATACGGCGATGCATTGGCCCAAGGTGCGGCGCAAGCGGCCGTGGTTTGGCCGGGTGCTGATTGGCAGGCCTTGGGGCTGAAGGCGGCGATTATCGCGCCACGCGCAAGGCTTGCGATGGCAGGTTTGACACAAATGCTGGACCAGCCGCTACCTGCAGATGGTATCAGCGTGCATGCCGCGATTGATCCGTCAGTAAAGATTGGGCGCAATGTGCGGGTCGGGGCTTTTACGGTGATTGGCCGTGATGCGGTCATTGGTGACGATACATGGATCGGTGATCATGTGAGCATCGCGTCAGGCGTTACACTTGGTTCTGATTGCCAAATCCATGCAGGCGTGCGGTTGCAGCGTGGTACAGTCCTTGGTGCGCGCGTGATCTTGCAACCCAATGTCGTCATCGGTGGCGACGGGTTTTCGTTCGTGACAGCTGAACCGTCAAACGTGGAAATGGCGCGCGACACTTTGGGCGAGGGTGCAATGACTGCGCCTGCAGACCCACGTTGGCATCGCATTCATTCGCTGGGTGGAGTGGTGATTTCTGATGACGTCGAAATTGGTGCGAACTCGTGCGTCGATGCAGGCACAATCCGCGCGACCCAAGTGGGGGCAGGCACGAAAATCGACAGCCTTGTGCAAGTCGGGCACAATGTCACCGTGGGCGCACATTGCCTCCTTTGCGCACAAGCAGGTGTGGCCGGATCAACTGTGATCGGGGACCGTGTTGTGGTTGGCGGCAAGGCGGGTGTCGCCGATAATTTGAAGATCGGCAACGATGTGGTTTTGGGCGGCGGCAGCGTCGTTTTGTCAAACGTACCTGCCGGGCGGGTCATGATGGGCTATCCGGCAACCAAAATGCAGACACATATTGAAGGCTACAAAGCGTTGCGCCGCTTGCCGCGGACACTGCGCGATTTGGCAAAGCGGTCATAGGTCGTTCCCAAACGGGCCAAGACACACTACATGCAAGTTCAACCAAGATCGGCAGATAAGTAAGGCGATTTGAGATGAGCATCAAAGACCAAGTCATCGCAATCATTGCGGACCAGGCGATGTTGGAGCCATCCGACATCAAATTGGACAACACCCTCGAAGATATCGGCATCGACAGCCTTGGGCTGGTGGAAAGCATTTTTGCGATTGAAGAAAGCTTTGATATCACGGTGCCATTCAACGCCAACAATCCCACAGAAAGCGAATTTGATATCTCATCGGTTGCGGCAATCATCGCAGCGGTCGAAAAGCTCAAGGCGGCGCAGGTAGGCTAGATGAACCGTGTCGTGATCACTGGAGCAGGGACAATCAACCCGTTGGGCGCAGACGTCGCGACCACGATGGAGGCTATGCGCGAAGGGCGCTGTGGCATCGGCCCGCTTGATATTCCTGACGTGGATAGGCTGGCCATTCAAATTGGCGGTCAAGTCAAAAACTACGATGAGACCCAGCATTTCAACCGCCAACAGATCGCCCTTTATGACCGGTTCACACAATTCACGTTGCTTGCGGCGCGACAAGCGATCGGGCAATCGGGGTTGACATTTTCGGGCGATTTGGCGGATCAGTCGGGGGTCATTTTTGGGACATCGGGTGGCGGCCTGAACACCCAAGACGAAAACTACCGTGCGGTCTATGCCGAAGGCAAAAACCGTGTGCATCCGTTCATTGTGCCAAAACTGATGAACAATGCCGCAGCCAGCCATGTGTCGATGGAATGGAAACTGCGCGGGCCATCGTTTACTGTGGCCACCGCCTGTGCGTCGTCCAATCATGCAATGGGACAAGCCTTTAATATGGTGCGCTGTGGCATGGCCAAAGTTATGGTTACTGGCGGGTCAGAGGCGATGTTGTGCTTTGGCGGGATCAAGGCCTGGGAAGGGCTGCGTGTGATGTCCAAAGACGCATGTCGCCCGTTTTCAGCCACCCGCAACGGCATGGTCCAAGGCGAAGGCGCAGGTGTCTATGTGTTCGAAGACTACGCCCATGCCAAAGCACGCGGCGCCGATATTTTATGCGAAGTAGTGGGTTTTGCGATGACGTCGGACGCGTCGGATATCGTCATGCCTTCAAAACAAGGGGCGGCACGCACAATCGCGGGCGCGATCAAGGACGCAGGGCTCAATAGAGAAGACGTCGACTATATCAATGCGCACGGCACTGGTACTGCGGCTAACGATAAAACCGAATGCGCCGCCGTGGCAGATGTGTTTGGGCATCATGCCGATAAGCTGATGATATCATCTACAAAATCCATGCACGGTCATTTGATCGGCGGCACGGGTGCTGTTGAATTGTTGGCCTGCATCATGGCTTTGCGTGACGGCATTGTTGCCCCGACGATAGGCTACGAAGAACCTGATCCTGAATGTGCGTTAGATGTCGTGCCAAATGTGGCGCGCGACGCTGATGTCAGCGTCGCACTTTCAAACGCCTTTGCTTTTGGCGGGATGAACGCAGTACTTGCATTGCGCAAGCACTAACGCGCCTTATTATTCGCTGGATGCGTTGTCGTAACCAGCCGTGAAACCAGTCAGGGACACAGCCAAAAGAACCTCTCGTGTGGGTGCGGCGGCAGGAACGATCCGGACAGTTGCTTGCACGCCGCGCTTGAATTCATCGATTTCCGCTTGGGTAAAACCGATACGCGCAACACAACCCGCACGGTTACAGAAATTGAACGGATAGCGCCGCGCATTTTGGCCATCGACCGCAATGGTGACCTGTTGGGTCAACAATGTCTCAAGCGGGACGACAAGCGTGGCGCCAGCGACGGCTTGTCCACCAGCGGGCAATTGGAAAATGTTGAATTCTGCAACTGATGCGCCTTCATCACTGACCAACAGTTGGTAAAGATTGCAAGGATCGGCTTCGCCTTCAGCTGCCTTGATGCAGCGTAATGCCCAATCACCAAATTCCGCGTTGATATAAGGCTCGCCCTCACGGGGGCCGACAGGTTCGCCAAGGGCAAGGCCCTCGTCAGCTGGGGGCGTCGTTTCTTGGGCGTAGCCTGTGTTTGCGTGCAGCAAAAACATGGCAAGGCAAAGTGATTTGAAAACGTGGCGCATTGGGGTTTTATCCTTTTAGCATTTGGAGCGACGTAGCATGGGCAAGGAGAACTGTCAGCGGCAAAAATTAGGTGTTTGGCTGACATCCGCTCACTTTTGCGCGGGTCCAAAAAGAAGAAGGGCCCTTGAAAAGGACCCCGCTTCAGTTTCTCCCTGCCGGACTTTGCCGACTTATTGAGCGCACGCTACGAAAAGCTGCTGAAGCGGTCAACTCACATTTTAGTACAGGGCGTAGATTTCATATGGTGCAAGGCTAGCCAAAAAAAAACCGTGCCCGAAGGCACGGCAAGTCTAACAGGGAGGTCGTAAGCCATTCCAACAACAGTTTCAGAACAGCGTGCTTTAGACTGGCATGAAATGGTTAAAAATGTATCTTGATCCAAACGAAAAATAAGGACGGGCCCATGTCAGAGAATATCTTTATCGGCGGTGGTGGTGATGGCTACGGCGCTCCACAAGCGCTTTTGCTGGACAAGGCAAACCGTCACGGCCTGATTGCAGGGGCCACAGGTACCGGAAAGACTGTCACTTTGCAGATTCTGGCAGAAGGTTTTTCCGCCGCAGGCGTGCCCGTGTTCCTATCTGACGTCAAAGGTGACTTGTCCGGCCTCGCAGTGAGCGGATCACCTGATTTCAAATTGCACGCACCGTTCATGTCGCGTGCCGAAACCATTGGGCTTGATCTGCAATACGATAGCTTTCCGGTTACTTTCTGGGACTTGTTTGGCGAAAAAGGCCATCCCATCCGCGCGACTGTCGCCGAAATGGGGCCGCTCTTGTTGGCGCGCCTGATGGATTTAACTGACGTCCAAGAGGGCGTGCTGAACGTAGCATTCCGTGTGGCCGACGAAGACGGTTTGCCTTTGCTGGATCTCAAAGACCTGCAAGCGTTGCTGGTTTGGGTCGGGCAAAATGCCAAAGACCTGTCGCTGCGCTATGGCAATGTCGCGTCATCCTCGGTGGGTGCGATCCAGCGGCAATTGTTGGTGCTTGAAAATCAAGGTGGCAGCGCGCTGTTCGGTGAACCTGCCCTTGATCTGTCCGACATGATGCGCACCCGCGACGGCATGGGCGAAATTAACATTCTGGCGTCCGATCAACTGATGGGCAGTCCGCGTCTTTATGCGACGTTCCTGCTGTGGTTGCTGTCAGAATTGTTTGAAGAGTTGCCCGAGGTCGGCAACCCTGACAAACCCAAGTTGGTGTTCTTTTTTGACGAGGCGCATTTGCTGTTTGATGATGCTCCCAAAGCGTTGGTCGACAAGGTGGAACAAGTTGCGCGCCTGATCCGGTCCAAAGGTGTGGGCGTCTATTTCGTGACCCAAAACCCCGGTGATATTCCCGACGACGTGCTTGGCCAGCTTGGTAACCGCGTCCAGCATGCGTTGCGTGCTTTCACGGGCAAGGACCGCAAGGAACTTAAAACTGCAGCCGAGACTTACCGCGATAATCCGGCTTTTGACACGGCCACCGCCATCCAGGAAGTCGGCACAGGCGAGGCGGTCACGTCGTTCCTGGACCGGAAAGGCATCCCATCGATTGTTGAACGCACGTTGATCCGCCCCCCGTCGTCGCAACTGGGACCGATTGATGAGAAATCGCGTAGGATCATCATGCAGGCCTCTGATATGGCTGGAAAATACGACAAAAAACTTGATCGCGAAAGTGCCTTCGAGATGCTGAGAGGTCGTGCTGACACTGCTGCCAAAGCTGCTGCTGCGGCAGAGGATGAAGAAGAACGCCTTGAAGAAAAGGAACGCGAGTTCAAAGCTGCACGTCGCTATGATGGCGGTAAATCCGGACGATCCACTTCGCGGCGGACATCGGGTACCAGTTTTGGTGGCGCGCTCGCGTCTGCAGTTGCCAAAGAACTCAAAGGCACAACCGGTCGCCGCTTAGTACGCGGTATCTTGGGTGGGTTGTTTAAGGGCCGTTAAAGCTTGCGAATTTTCAAAGATGCGAGCCTGTTTTCGTCTTTTGTCAAAACTTCAAACCGGAATCCGTGGAAGGAAAATACTTGTCCTTCGATGGGGATCATCTGCGCCTCGTGAATGACCAGTCCGGCGACAGTGTTTGCCTCGTCGTCGGGCAGGTTCCAGTCGTGCGCACGGTTCAAATCGCGGATCGTCATGACACCATCGACGATATAGGCGCCATCTGACGTCGGTGCGATCTGGTCTTCTTCGTGGCCGTCAAATTCATCGGCAATCTCGCCGACGATTTCCTCAAGAATATCCTCGAGCGTGATCAAGCCTTGCAGCGCACCGTACTCATCGACGACCAAAGCAAAGTGCGTTTTACGCTTAAGGAAATTGCGCATTTGATCATCGAGTGTCGTGGATTCAGGCACAAAGTAAGGTGGCATTGCGACCTTCATCACGTCAAAAGCAGCCAAACCGCGTGCGTCTTCTTCGCCACCGCCAAGTAGCTTGTGCATAGCACGCAGCAGATCTTTTGCGTGGATCACACCGATGATGTTCTCAGGTTCGTCACGGTAAAGCGGCAGGCGCGTGCGCGGGCTTTCGAGGATCTGCGCAAGGATGTCTTGGGGCGGCAGGGCGGCGTCAACCATCTCGATCCCGGAGCGGTGCAGCATGATCTCTTCGACAGTGCGTTCATTCAGATCAAGCGCGCCCAAGATGCGGTCACGGTCTTCCTTTTCGACCAATCCTTCGGAATGGCCAAGTTGAAGCGCGCCTGCGATTTCTTCGCGCACGGCCAAGATGTTGCTGTCAGGATCAGTGCGCACGCCAAAGATAAATAGCACACCGCGCACGAGATAACGCACCGCCGCCACAATGGGTGAAAACAGCACAACAATGATCGAAATCGGGCGCGCGACACGCGACGCGACGGTTTCGGGGTATGTGATTGCAAGGGTTTTTGGCAGTACTTCGGCAAAGATCAAAACCAGCAATGTCATCACCAATGTGGCCACAGCCACGCCGTTTTGGCCAAATAGCTTGGTCAGAACAGCCGTGGCCAGCGATGTGGCAAGGATGTTCACCACGTTATTGCCCAACAAGACCGACCCGATCAGTCGCTCGTTGTCTTCGGTTATGACCAAGGCCTGACCAGCACCCTTTGACCCCTTATCGGCTGCTGATCTGAGCTTACCCCGAGAGGCTGCCGTCAGTGCGGTTTCCGAGCCCGAAAAGAAGGCCGAAGCGATAAGTAGTAGAATAATGACGCCGGACGTAATCCAGAATGCGGCGTCGAGGGATGCGGTTT
>CBDTVI010000062.1:0-10922 GCA_965364065.1 uncultured Yoonia sp.
AGTTTGTCCCAAAGGTTATCCACATGAACGATCGCATCATTCTCGCTTCTGGATCAAAAATTCGCGCACAGCTTTTGCGCAACGCATGTGTCCCGTTTGAAGTTTCTGCCGCCCGCGTAGACGAAGATGCGGTTCGTGCATCGCTTGAGGCTGAACAGGCATCGCCACGTGATATTGCAGATACGCTTGCCGAACTCAAAGCACAGCGCGTTGCTGCTAAAAACCCGGATGCCCTTGTTATCGGTTGTGATCAGGTCCTCGCATTTGGTCAGGTAATCCTTAACAAACCGCAAACACCTGACGAAGCACTTTCGCAACTGAAAGAACTGCGTGGCCAAAAACACCAACTTCTTTCAGCCGCTGTCATCTACGCTGATGGCAAACCGCTATGGCGCCATGTCGGTGTTGTTCGGCTGCAAATGCGCGATGCGTCTGATGCATATCTGGCTGATTACGTCGATCGGAACTGGGACAGCATCCGTTTTGCGGTCGGCGGATATAAGTTGGAGGAAGAAGGAGTGCGACTTTTTACACGCATCGACGGGGATTATTTCAACGTACTCGGCTTACCACTACTGGAACTCTTGTCTTATCTGACGCTACGCGGAACATTGCCATCATGACAAACATACCGCGTGCAGGCGTGATCGGAAATCCGATTGCCCATTCCCTTTCTCCGAAACTCCACAGCTATTGGCTGAACCGCTACCAGCTGGAGGGATCGTACACCGCCCTCAAAGTGACCGAGGATGAGCTGGAGAAAACCCTGCGCGAACTGCCAGGTCAGGGGTTTATTGGTGCAAACGTCACGATCCCGCACAAAGTCAGCGTGATGCAGTTCGCCGACCAGATTACCGATCGTGCGACCTTAATAGGTGCTGCAAATACACTTATTTTCAAAGAAGACGGTCGTATTTTTGCTGATAACACAGATGGTTACGGCTTTATGGCTAACTTGCGCCAAGGCGCGCCAAACTGGGACCCGAAAGCAGGTCCAGCCGCAATTTTTGGCGCAGGCGGTGCCGCACGCGCAATTATCGTGGCCCTTGCGGATGCGGGCGTGCCCGAGATTATCATCTCGAACCGCACGCGACCAAAGGCCGAAGCACTGCGCGATGATTTTGGCGCACGCATTTCCGTAATCGACTGGGTGCAGGCCGATAAAATGCTCAAAGACGCCAATACTGTTATCAACACCACATCCCTTGGAATGGTCGGTGCGCAGGATTTCAAAGTGCCGTTGGATAACTTGCGCAAAGACGCCGTTGTGACCGACATCGTCTATAATCCCCTAAAAACGCCGTTCCTCACTGCTGCTGAAAAGCTTGGTTGCACAACTGTCGACGGCCTCGGCATGTTGCTTCATCAAGGTGTGCCTGGGTTTGAGCGTTGGTTTGGCCAGCGGCCAGAGGTGGACGAGGCCACACGCCAAGCCGTCTTGTCATGATCCACCTTTTGGGCCTGACCGGTTCGATTGGCATGGGCAAATCAACCACGGCCCAAATGTTCCGCGACGCAGGCGTCCCGGTTTGGGATGCAGACGCTGCCGTGCACGAGATTTACAGCAAAGGTGGCGCAGCGGTTCCATTCTTTCAAGAAAAACTCCCTCAATCGGTTATAGATGGCGCAGTCAGTCGGGCAGTATTGAAAGACCTGATTGCCACTAACCCAAGCGTAATAAAGACGCTTGAAGATATCGTGCATCCTTTGGTCGCAAATCAACGCGCAGCGTTTCTGGCACAACAAAACGCGCCTTTGGTCGTCTTTGACATTCCATTGTTGTTTGAGACGAACGCACAAAGTTGGTTGAGCTCGGTTCTTGTGGTCACAGCACCTGCTGACGTACAGAAAGAGCGGGTTCTGACCCGTGGTCAGATGACTGAGGCGCTTTTTGAGCAAATCCTATCACGCCAAATGCCTGATGCCGAAAAACGTAGCCGCGCTGATTATGTCATTGAAACACTGACGCTGGACGGCACCCGTGCAGCCGTGCAAAAACTGATTACCGAACTGACAGGGCAAGAACATGCGTGAAATCGTACTCGATACGGAAACCACTGGCTTTGAACCTTCTGAAGGGGATCGCATCGTAGAAATCGGCGCGATTGAGCTGATGGGGCACGTCCCAACAGGCCGCACTTATCACCAATATATCAATCCACAGCGATCGATGCCTGCGGGGGCGTTCGGTGTGCACGGGATTGGCCCTGATCTGCTGGATCCGCCGCAAAAGCCAATGCCTGGCCAAGAAACACTACGCGACAAGCCGCTTTTCAAAGACATCGCACAGGACTTTGTCGATTTCATTGGCGACGCTAAACTGGTTATCCATAACGCGGCTTTTGATATGAAGTTCCTGAACGCGGAACTTGGCTGGCTGAACCGCCCGCTTTTGCCGATGGATCAAGCGCTTGATACGTTGGGAATTGCGCGGCGTAAGTTTCCGGGGTCGCCCGCGTCGCTTGATGCGCTTTGCCGCCGTTTTGGCATCGACAATAGCTCGCGTACGCTGCACGGCGCGCTTTTGGACAGTGAAATTCTAGCAGAAGTGTATCTAGAGCTGATCGGTGGGCGTCAGCCTGACTTTGCATTGGCGGCCGATACACGCAGCAGGTCAGCAAGCGGTGACGCAGAAGACTGGCGCCCAACGGCGCGCCCAACTCCGCTAAATTCAAAGCTTACGCAAGAAGAAGCCGCCGCCCATGATGCCTTTGTTGGGCAGTTGGGCGACGGCGCAATTTGGAAAAAACTGGCTTAGTTTACTGTGTCAGTGCTTTCGGCCAATTTTGCTTTCTCAGTTTCAGCACGACGCGCCAATTCGGAACGGTAAAGTGCCAAGAAATCTATCGTCTCAAGGTTCAGCGGCGGGAAACCACCGTCACGCGAAACGTCGCTGACGATCCGGCGCAGGAACGGGAATGTCAGGCGCGGGCATTCGATTAGCAAATAAGGGTGCATCTGGTCTTCTGGAACGCCGGTAATTTCGAACACGCCTGCATATTCAATCTCAAGCACGAACAAAGGCTCGCCCTTTTCTTTGGTTTTACTTGTAATGTTCAGCTTGATGATAACTTCATACTGATTTTCTGGCTTACGCTTGCGTGCATCAAGGTTTACCTGAACCTGAATTTCAGGCTGTGCTTCGCCAGTGACACCTTTTTGCGCGAGGATGTTTTCGAACGAAAGGTCACGGATGTACTGCGCCAGAATGCGGCTTTTGATCTGTGGGGCTTCCTGCGGTGCTGCTGCAGCGGCGCCATTTTCAGGTGTATCGGCCATTGGAATTACTCCGGTTAAATTAGTTTCGCGCGTTCCTACCAGCCTATTTGTAAAGGCTCAATGGCGGGTCCACTCTGATGGGGTATCGGGGCGATTTTTCTGGGGGGTGACGTCTTCAAAATCGCCATCAATGACACGATCACCGGATTGTTGTGGCTGTGGTTGCTGTGCGTCGCCTTGTTGACCCATTGTAAAGCTGTGCACCTTTACGCGTGCTTTGCCCCAAACGAAGGCGGCACGACGCACGGCAGGTATCAAAAGGGATAGGCCGACAACATCCGTAAAAAAGCCAGGTGTTAACAATAGCGCGCCTGCAAAAAGGATCATCGCGCCATTCGCCAGCGGTTCAGTCGGGTCGTTGAGTTCAGAAAACGACCGCTGCAGGTTCGCCATTTCGCGCAAACCTTGGTTTCGGACCAGATATGACCCCGTGATTGCCGTCGCCAGTACAATCAAAAGGGTCCACCAAATGCCGATAAACCCGCCAACCTGAATAAACAGGGCGATTTCGATCATTGGAACCGCGATAAACGCAATTAGCAGCCACATGGTGTAAACCTTTCATAACATGTTCGGGGGTAAGGTGGACTTGGCGCTACCCCCGCCCTACATAGGGGTAATAAGGGCGTGTTTCCATGCCTACCCCGATACGAGGTCCCAATGAACTCTCCGATTATTCAGCTTTTGGTGCTTGCAGGCATCGCGGTCTTCTTGATTTTGCGTCTACGCGGTGTGCTTGGCACCCGCGAAGGTTTTGAAAAACCCGCTGTTACCCGCCCCGATGGTGAACGGCGCAAGGCCAAGCCTGAATTCGATGTGATCGAAGGTGGTCCAGATCTGGATATAACCGATCACGTTGAAGAAGGCTCAGTTGCCGCGAAAGCGCTGGCCGCGATGAAACGTGTCGATCCATCGTTCAACGTTAGCGAGTTCTTGGGCGGCGCACGCGGCGCTTACGAAATGATCCTGATGGCCTTTGAGAATAGCGACATGGACAGCATCGTGCCTTTCATTTCCGAAGACGTGTACGAGGCATTCGCTTCCGTTGTCGACGATCGCCAGCGTCAAGGTTTGACCGTCGATGCAAAGTTTATCGGTATCAGCGACATGACATTGGCCGCTGCGGAATTCGACGAAACCACCAAAGAGGGCGAGATTTCGATCCGCTTCAAAAGCGAGATGACGTCCGTTGTCCGTGACAAGGGTGGCGATATCGTTGAAGGCAGCGAAAAAGAGATCAAGCGCCAGAAAGATACGTGGACTTTCGCACGTGTCATGGATGCAAATGATCCAAACTGGCGGCTTGTTGCCACCGGCGAATGATCGCTGGCGGGTCGTGTTATGGCCGGATTGTGCTATACCAAACTACGATTTGAAGACCTGAAAGGGTGGTCTGATGATAATCATCGGGCCGCCCTTGATGTTTTTCGCATTACCTGCGCTGACAAGGCGCTGTCTGATCTGGCCGGAACTGCCCCCGTCGCGCGTGGGTTTTTTGAGGATCATTTCTGTCCCGTCTTGATCGAAGACGGCGCTCCGGCGATGTTCACAGGATATTACGAGCCTGAACTGAATGCATCGCGCACTAAAACGCCTACGTTCTGCTTTCCGGTTTACGCCGTGCCTGATGATCTTGAACCCGGTAAGCCGTATTTCACCCGCCGCCAGATCGACGAAGACGGTCCACTGGCTGATCGCGGGCTTGTGGTTGCTTGGCTCGCCGACCCGGTTGATCTGTTTTTCCTTCAAGTCCAAGGCTCAGGCCGGCTTTGTCTGCGAGATGGCAGCATGATGCGTGTCGGATTCGGGGCGAAGAACGGCCATTCATATACGTCGATCGGCAAGACATTGATCGCGCGGGGCATTTTTGACGCAAGCAGTGTGTCACCTGATGCGATCCGTGCATGGGTGCATGATAACGGCAACGCGGGCCGCGCACTGTTGTGGGAAAACGAAAGCTATGTATTTTTTCGTGAAGTCAGCGAAATACCCGCCGATCAGGGCCCGCTTGGCGCGATGAACAAATCAGTCACGAATGGTCGCACGGTCGCGGTTGACCCTGATGTAACCCCTCTTGGCTTGCCTGTTTGGATTGAAAAACAGGGGCTGTCCCCGTTGAACCGCTTGATGATTGCGCAAGATATCGGGTCAGCTATCAAAGGTGCGCAGCGCGCGGATATCTTCTTTGGAACCGGTTCAGATGCTGGAAAGCAGGCTGGGCAGGTAAAAGATGGCGGGCGGATGGTCGTTCTGATGCCGACTGCTCTCGCAGACCAATTCGCAGCGGGGCAAAGCTAATGCGCAAGCCTCGCCATCTTTCATCTGATGAACGCGCATTGTGGGAACGGGTCGCCGAACGCGCTACTCCGTTGCACCCGACCCGCGAAGAACCCGCGCCAGATTTGATGCCTGCGCCCAAGCTTAAGCGTACGATAACGCCACCTGATCCGGCCCCTGATTTTAGGGTAGGTCAAAAGGCGAATGCCGCGCGAGGTCACGATGTGATGCGTCCATTGGTGGACCGATTGGCAGGTGCGCCAGTGAATATGGACAATAGATCATACGGCAAGATGAAGCGTGGCAAGCTGAAACCCGAAGCGCGGATCGATCTGCATGGCATGACTTTGGCCGAAGCACACCCAGAGCTTCTGGCCTTCATTCTTGGGTCGCAGGCCGTTGGTCGCCGGCTGGTTCTTGTCATCACAGGCAAGGGCAAAGACCGCGATGATGGTGGGCCTATCCCAACGCGGTTCGGTGTGTTGCGGCATCAAGTTCCGCAATGGCTTTCGCTATCGCCATTATCGCAAGCGATTTTGCAGGTCACGCCTGCGCATCTGAAACATGGTGGGCACGGTGCGTATTATGTTTATCTACGCCGCAGCCGCTAAGGCCCGCCGCGCGTTACGCGTCGGCACGATCAGGATCAACGCGGCACATGCGAAGGTTGCCGCATAACCAAGCTGCTGCACCTCAAAACCAACGCCTTTGTCGATCAACCAACCACTAAGCCCTGGGCCAATCGCCGAGCCAAGAACCATCAATGCGGCGGCCGCGGATTTTATGGATCCGATGTGCTTGGTTCCATAGAACTCTGCCCAGCAGGCGTTCAACAAAGTCGACTGTCCACCGCCTGCCATGCCCATCAACATAACTGCCAAGGCGGTCCAGACCAGACTTGGCGCGTACCAGTTAAGGATAAACGCCACCACTAACGGGATCAGATAAAACGGCAAAAGCCGCACTGCTCCAACCCGATCAATCGCCCAACCATAGCCAATCGTTGATAGGGAAAGCGCCAATGTCCCAAGCGGAAATACCGATACCAGCGCCAGATGCGACCAACCTTTGATTTCTGCAAAATGTACCTGATGAAACCAAAAGGCTGTGCCGAAGCCTGAAAATGACATCACTGCAGGGATCATCGCCCAAAATAGCGGATGGCGCAGGGCGTCTCGGCGCGTCCAATGCTTGCCGTACATACCTGTTGATTGAGTGGTGTCCGCCATGGATTGAGGCGTGCGTTCCAGCCGCAAAAGCCGGTAAAGCACGAAACAGGCCAATACGCAGAAAACTGCAAAACCAACCCAAAGCGTGCGCCAGTCAATAAAGGACTTGAGCCAAACCATCGTCAGCGGCAGCGTTGCTTCGCCGATCATAAACCCGAAAGCTGCAACCGCTAATGCGCGCCCGCGTGTCGCGACAAACCAACGTGACATGGCGACGGTCGCCACATGTGTTGTCATGCCTTGGCCTGTAAAACGCAGTGCGAAAATCACGAAGGGCAACAAGGCCACAGCAGCATTGAACGCCATAAACAAACAGGCCGAAGCCAGCATTAGGATGACGATAATCCCCAAGGTGCGCACGCGAAACCTGTCCGCCAACCCGCCCGCAAAGACCATGATCAACGCGGACGCACCAGTGCCGACCATATAGATCAGACCCCAGTCGCCATTGGTAAGCCCGTAAGCCTCGCGGATTTCGCCGCCAAATATCGAGATAAAGAAAGTTTGGCCAAAGCTGGATAGAAACGACAACAGCGCACCTGCCCCTAGAAAGGGCAGATTTTCGCGGATGAAACGCAGATATCCCGTGGGTTGGCTCATGTACGTTTGATGGTCTTTTGGACGAGCAGGGAAAACCCCTAAATCAACTGTTTTGCCAATTGTGATATCTGTGGACAAGTTCGCCTTCGCAAATCTTGAACCCAATATAGCTTAGCATTGAAATCGCCGCAGAGACGGCGATCTCACCGAGCTGCCAAAGCGCGCCTTCCATCACCGCAACCCAACCGTAATCACGGATAAACCCAATGTTTGCCATCGACATTTGAAATAGGTTTAGCGTCGCAAAGGCCAGAATAAGCGTAAAAAGCCCTGCGATTAGGAGGACGATGATCGCCGGATAATTTTTCAGTCGCAGCATCGGTTAAAGCACGTAGCGGCTAAGATCTGTTGAACGCGAAAGTTCGCCCAGATGTTTTTCAACAAAATCTGCATCAACAGCAATTACATCACCGGCGCGATCAGGGGCGTTAAAGGACAAATCCTCGAACACACGTTCGATCACTGTGTATAGCCTGCGCGCACCGATGTTTTCGACCGCCTCGTTTACCTCTGCCGCAATCTTGGCCAGCGCTTTGATACCGTCTTCGGTGAAAGTCACAGCGACTTCTTCGGTTTTCATCAAGGCGGAATATTGCAGGGTCAACGCGTTGTCGGTTTCGGTCAGGATGCGCACAAAATCGTCTTCGGTCAGGGCGCGCAATTCGACACGGATAGGCAAGCGGCCTTGCAGTTCAGGCAATAGATCGGACGGCTTTGCCACGTGAAACGCGCCGGACGCGATGAATAGAATGTGGTCGGTTTTGATCGGTCCGTGTTTCGTCGATACGGTTGTGCCTTCAATCAAAGGTAACAAGTCGCGCTGCACACCTTCGCGGGACACATCGGCACCACGGGCATCGGCGCGGGCACAAACTTTGTCGATTTCGTCCAAGAAAACGATGCCGTTTTGTTCAACCGCTTCAAGGGCCACCTTGGTGACGGATTCGTCGTCGAGCAGTTTGTCAGCCTCGTCGGCAATTAATGCATCAAAGCTATCCGCGACAGTCATTTGCTTTTTGACAGTGCGCCCGCCCATGGCTTTGCCGAATAGCTCGCCGATATTCATCATGCCGCCCATGCCACCGGGCTGACCAGGGACTTCAAAACCACCCATCGGGCTTGAGGTGTCGGCCAATTCCAACTCGATCATGGTGCCGTCAAGTTCACCGGATTTCAACTTTTTGCGGAACATTTCACGCGTTGCTGGGCGAGCGTCGGCACCTGCGACGGCAGTAATCACGCGCTCTTCTGCGGCTTCGTATGCTTTTGCTTTGACGTCCTCGCGCATGTGTTCGCGGGTGTCCAAAATTGCAGTATCAACAAGATCTCGGATGATTTGTTCCACATCGCGCCCGACATAACCCACTTCGGTGAACTTTGTCGCTTCGACTTTGATGAATGGTGCACGGGCGAGTTTGGCCAGGCGGCGTGAAATCTCTGTTTTGCCGACGCCAGTGGGCCCGATCATCAGGATGTTTTTCGGATACACCTCGTCACGCAGATCATCGCCTAGTTGCTTGCGCCGCCAGCGATTGCGCAGTGCCACAGCAACGGCGCGCTTGGCGTCATTTTGGCCAATGATAAACCGGTCAAGTTCCGAAACGATTTCGCGTGGGGTTAGATCAGTCATGTTGGGCCTCAAACTTGAGAAGGGGGAAGGCGGTGCAATGGAACAAATCCGGGCATCATGCGCAAAATGCGCGCCCGAATACGTTCCCAAAACGCACCAAGTAAAAGCAAGACAATGCCAAGGATCAGCACGGTCAACGCGGCCCCATCACCATCAAAAACAGTTGCCGCCAGTGCCACGATGTAACCGATCGCTGCAATCAGGAACGACCGGCGATCGATGACAATTGCGACGACAGCGAACATCGCTAACACAGCAAGTAGGATCATGTTCGACGCGCTGTTATCTTGATCCAACAATGATAACGCCATTGTATTCACCAGCGCGGGTGCGGCGATGACGTGTAGCCAAAAACCGTTGGCAGATCTGCGTGTGACGCGGTGCGGATCGCTCATGTCGAAAATCATCGCGACCGCGAAAACCAATAGGCCAAGGACCAGCGTGATCCATGCGAAAGGCCCGCCTGCCGACAACAGGAACAGATCGTTGATGCTATCAACGCGCCCACCGCGACTGGCGGTGTAGACGATGGCAACTGCAAACAGCCCGACCGCGATCATTGCCATCGCAAAGGGAACGCGGAAACGCCACCAATAGATCAAAGTGGTCAGAGTTGCCAAAAGCAGCGGGAATGGCACGCTGGAATAGTCATTCTGCGCGACCATAAAGGGCTCGGACATTACAGCGGTAAATCCAAAGGCAGCACTTGCGGCAAACAATACAGAAAGCGCGATTGCCGGGGCGACCATGCGGCGCTTGCGCACGAAATATTCTGACAGCAGCCACAAGAACCCGCCGCTAATCAGGGTCACCCACAAAGCATAATCTTGCAGGTTTATGATTTCGTCGCCCAGCGCCAAACCGACAACACCCCACCAACCCATCGAAAGGATCAACAGGCCAATCACGATGAAAATCTCGTTGAAGCCTTTAAATAGCTCAAACGGTTCATCACCGGGGTTCAGGTTTTCACGCGCGCCACGGCGACTGTCCGAAAGGCTGATAAGATCAGCAGCCTGCTTTTCGTTAATCAATCCGCTGCCAACAGCGGCTTTTAGGTCATCGCGTTCAATCATGCTTTACGCACCTTTGATCGTTTCAACGGTCAGCTTGCCGTTGGTATAGACGCAGATATCTGCCGCAATCGCCATCGCTTCGCGGGCAATCGTTTCGGCATCTTTGTCCGACAGCATCAACGCGCGACCCGCTGCAAGGGCAAAGTTACCGCCCGACCCGATTGCGGCGATGTCATGTTCCGGCTCTAGCACATCGCCGGCACCAGTGATCACAAGCAGTTCGTTCCCATCGCTGACGATCAACATTGCCTCAAGTTTTTGGAGGTACTTGTCGGTGCGCCAGTCTTTGGCCAACTCAACGGACGCGCGGGCCAATTGACCCGGTGTCGCCTCGAGTTTTTTCTCGAGCCGTTCAAGTAGCGTAAACGCGTCAGCGGTTGATCCGGCAAACCCGCAAATCACGTCCTGACCACCCGGTGATAGGCGACGTACCTTACGGGCGGTCCCTTTGATCACGGTCTGACCAAGGCTGACTTGCCCGTCACCGGCGATGACAACCTGCCCACCTTTGCGGACCCCAATGATCGTGGTGCCGTGCCAGCCGGGGAATTCATCTTTTGTCATCGTCTGCTCCTTGCGGTTCCTTCATATATGGCGGCGCATTTGCAGGCAAACAACCCCGTCTCGCTTGTTCACGCGATGTAGCACGGCTAGGTTGCACGAGATGAGCGCGCGCAACACAGTCACATTTTATTTACACCCCAAGCTGCGGCAGCGGGCCGAGAATGGAAATCATAATTTCCTGACCAAGATCAGTGAGGTTTTGACCCAAGCTGATCTGCAAATCGCTTACGACAATGACGACAGCGCTGCGCGACTACGGGCATTGGC
>CBDTVI010000063.1:0-10916 GCA_965364065.1 uncultured Yoonia sp.
TTAATTCACCCGAAACTTTTGGACCGACTGATTCCACCGACGGAAAAGTCATGCCGGGATCAATTGTGCGCAATGCTGCTTGAATGGACTCAATCGTTTCGGACGCGATACGCTCGTCCCCTTCTTGGGCCTGAACGCGCACCAAAGCGACGTATTGGTCATCGTCAAACAACGGGTCATCAACCGGCGCGATAGAGATATCGCCAAGGTCCAACGCATCAAGCACGTCACGATACTGGGCAACATCAACGGGAATAGAACTATCCGTCCTGATGCTTGTGCCGCCTTGAAAATCAATTCCGTAGCTCAACCCTTGGATCAGGAATGATGCAAACGCGATCACCATCGCCACCATCGAAATACCCAACCAGATGCGGGCCTTGCTAAAGAAATCGATGGATGTGTTGTCGCGAACCAGTCTTAGGCGCATATCAAACCTCGATTGTCTTAGGGCGGGTCCGCGAGAACCAGATCACAATCAAGGACCTTGTCACGAAAATCGCGGTAAATACGGATGTAACGATGCCAAAGCCCAAGGTCACAGCAAAGCCACTGACCGGCCCTGATCCCATGGTGAACAAAATCACCGCCGTAATGAAAGTCGTGATGTTCGCGTCAATGATCGACGACAGCGCCTTTTCATAGCCCAACTCAATTGCGCGGGCGGGGCCTTTGGCGGTTTTCATTTCTTCGCGAATACGCTCGAACACGATCACGTTGGCGTCCACCGCCATACCGATAGTGAGAACGATGCCCGCAATGCCGGGCAGCGTCAGGGTGGCGCCCACAATGCTAAGCAGTCCGAAGATCAAACCGACGTTGATAATCAGCGCGATGTTGGCGAAGACGCCAAATAAACCATAGCTCAGCACCATATAGATCAAGACCGCAAGGCCTGCGACGATGCAGGCGATCTGCCCAGCAGCGATACTATCAGCGCCCAATTCCGGCCCCACAGTGCGTTCTTCAAGGAAGGTCAGTTCCGCAGGCAGCGCGCCAGCGCGCAGCAAGACAGCCAGATTAGTCGCTTCTTCGACGTCAAAATTGCCTGTGATAATACCTGACCCACCCGGAATATGGCTTTGGATGGTGGGGGCAGAGATGACTTGGTTGTCCAGCACGATCGCAAACGGGCTGCCGATATTTTCAAGCGTGTAGTCGCCAAATTCGCGCGCCGCAGAGGTGTTGAACCGGAACGCCACCGCAGGACGACCGTTTTGGTCAAAATCCAACTGCGCGTTTTCAAGGTCTTCACCTGTGACAACAGGGCGGCGTTCCAGAATGTAGAATACATTTGGCTCGTCCTGCGCGGGCACCAAAATATTACCTGTTCCGGGTGAAGCATCGGCGTCAGCCGAGCGTCCCAGCACGGGATTAAAGGTCAACTGCGCGGTCGTACCCAGCAGTTCAATAATCTCGTTGGCGGACCCTACACCGGGTACCTGCACCAAGATCCGCTCAGAGCCTTGGCGCTGGATCGTGGGTTCGCGCGTGCCAACCTCGTCAATCCGGCGGCGGATAATCTCGAGCGTTTGCATGATCGTCCGCTCGTTCATCGCAACCTTTTCGGCGTCGCTTAGTCTGATGGTCAGCAGCGTGCCGTTGATTTCAACGTCGATGTTTGTCGATGCAGCGCCGGTAAATGATGCCACCGGCGAACCTAAACCGCGCGCAATCTGAAACGCTTGGGTCGCACCCTCTTGCTCGGAAATCCGCACGCGCAATTCTGTGACAGGACTGTCTTCGCGGGTGACAAAACCGACGGTGTCACGCTCTGCGGCCAGCGCATCGCGCACAGATGGCCAAAACCCTTCTAGGAAGGACGCATGGACATCTTCGACCTGCACCTCAACCAACAGATGCGCGCCACCGCGCAAATCAAGGCCAAGGTTCACAAGGTTCGAGGGCAAAAAGCGAGGCCACTGCGCGGCATCCGCTTCCAATTCTGCGTTGGTCTGGCCCATATCAATGATCGCTACCGCGTCATTATGGGTCTCAACCCGTCCGTAAAAGCCGTTGGGCAAAGCAAAGGTCAGGCCGACGATGACCGTCAACCAGATCATCAGCAGCTTGGGAAACGAGATATTAAGCATAAAGCGCGCCTTTTCCGGCCGTGTTTTAGGTTTTTGCCGGCTCGGTTTTGTTCATCACGGTCGAAATTGTCGACTTGACCACACGGACGTTCACGCCCTTGGCAATCTCGACTTCGACTTCGTTGCTATCGTCTTCTTTAACCTTAACGATCTTACCGACCACACCGCCTTGGGTGATGATCTGATCGCCACGGCGCAGGCCGGAAAGCATCGCGGTGTGCTCTTTCAGCTTTTTTTGCTGTGGACGGATTAGCAGGAAATACATGATCCCAAAAATTAACAGGAGCATAATCAGGTCAGCAGGTCTCATATTCCATCCCTTATTCAGTGTGGCTTAATGCCTTAGAAAGTCGCGGCACATTAGGTCCGCTCCCCTTGAATGGCAACCACGATTGCAGTGCCATGTTACGGTCTTTTTCTTCATATGGGAAAGGACGCACCCAAAAGCAATCAGCAAGCACGCAATCGGGTCATTTCGCAGTTCACTTGGTCCGCATAATCAGGCATATGGACTGCACCAAATACGCAAAAAGGAACGATGCTATGCATGATATTCGTACAATCCGTGACAACCCCGCTGCTTTTGATGCAGCCCTGTCTCGTCGCGGGATTGCACCGGTATCGTCCCAGATCCTTGCGATGGACGAAGCCCGCCGCGCAAAAATCCTAGCCGCAGAGAGCGCGCAAGCCGAAGCCAACAAGGCCGCCAAAGAAGTCGGCGCTGCCAAAGGGCGGGGTGATGACGCCGAATTTGAACGCCTGCGCGCACTGGTCGCCGAAAAGAAATCGCAAATCGCAGCGCTCAATGATGAAGCAAAAGCCGAAGATACCGCACTGACCGATCTATTGATGGCCGTGCCAAACCTGCCCGACCCCACAATCCCTGATGGCAAGGACGAGGCCGACAACGTTGAAATTCACCGTTTTGGTACGCCGCCAACTTTGGATTTCACCGCGATCGAGCATTTTGACATCCCCGCCATTCGCCCCGGCATGGATTTTGAAACCGCAGCTAAACTTTCTGGCAGCCGCTTTGTGCTGCTCTCTGGTGCGGTCGCCCGCCTGCACCGCGCTTTGGCACAATTCATGCTTGATGTGCACGTCGAAGAGCACGGCCTAACAGAGACAATTACCCCTGTGCTGGTGCGCGAAGAAATGATGTACGGCACAGGTCAGCTGCCCAAATTCGGCGAAGACAGCTATCAAACCACAAACGGGTGGTGGCTGATCCCCACGGCAGAGGTCACGCTGACCAATATCGTAAACGGGTTGACCATCGATGAAAGCTACCTGCCCCGCCGTTATGTGGCCCACACACAATGTTTCCGCTCTGAAGCGGGATCGGCTGGCCGTGATACTTCTGGCATGCTGCGCCAACACCAGTTCGAAAAAGTCGAAATGGTTAGCATCACCCGTCCCGGAGACAGTGCCGCTGAACACGCCCGCATGACTGGCTGCGCCCAAGCGATCCTTGAAAAGCTGGAGCTGCCCTACCGCACCGTTGTGCTGTGTACGGGTGATTTGGGTGCCGGTATGCGCAAAACCCACGACATCGAAGTGTGGTTGCCGGGCCAAAGTGCGTACCGTGAAATCAGCTCTGTTTCATTTGCAGGTGATTATCAGGCGCGACGGATGAATGCCCGCTACAAGCCCGAAGGCGGTGGCAAACCCCAGTTTGTGCATACGCTTAACGGCTCTGGCCTCGCGGTCGGGCGCACGTTGATTGCCGTCGTCGAAAACGGTCAGCAGGCGGATGGATCTGTTATGTTGCCTAAAGCGCTCCATCCTTATCTGCGTGGCAAGACACAGATCAATGCTGAAGGGCAGATGGTCTAAGCATCAGACGGCAAGCCCGCATTTTTCAGCGGCTCCCAATCACGGGGCCGCAAAGTGCTGCCAACTTCATGCGTCGGGGCGCCGTCGCGCGCCACTAAGAAATCACGCAACGCGTCCAACTCGGTCGCGGAGCGTCCTTCCAGATCATCGCGCACAAAATTCAGCGTATCTGGCCGGTACTCTGTATCGGCGCGAAACCGGTCCAATGTGGCAACGGCGATGTCTTCTACTTCTTTAGGACCATCGCGGTCGACTTGCAGCGCATTCATAAACAACCCCGACAGACCAGCAGGGCCGAACTTGTTTGCAAGCGCCTCATTGGCTGGATCAAACCGCGTGGCGACGCGGTCGAATTCAGGCCAGGAAATCCGCAATCCTGCCCGCTCTGCCCCTTGGGTGATCCACAACAACGGCACGGACGACAAGCCGACGCGCGCCCCGCCCCCGCCAACAGAGCCGTGATTGCCGGGGAACCATTGCTGCGCAAAGGGTGGGCATTCGCGCGTCGGTGCATCTTGGTTCAACCGATCAAGGTTCGCCCATGGTGATGACGGAAACGTCTTGCGCCTTTCGTCAATTGCAATGGCATGGCGAGCGGCCAACACTGACCTGCTCAGATCCGCATCATGGAACGAATACTTTGCATTGAACGCGGCAGCCCACGGTAAAAATGCAGGAATACCAAGGGCTTTTACCGTGTCCCAGATACCCAAATAGGTGATATTCAACTGGATTGCGTCGGTCGGGCCACGGTCGCGGCGCCATTTAAACTCGGCTGCACTGGTGGCCGTGTAAGGGGCAAATCCTTCGCGAAACAGATAGCTGGACGGATCATCGGGTTTGGTATCACGCGCGCGGCTGACATAGCGGGCCACGGCCTCTGGGATGCGGTCCAGATGGCGGCGCGGTGGAATACCACATGACCGGATCAATCCTGCCAGCGACCGCGCAGCGAATCCGCCGCGCGAAAATCCAAAGATGTAAATCTCGTCTCCCGGTTCATACGCGAAGACCAAATTTCGGTACGTATCTTCGATAATATCTAAAAGGCCCCAGCCCAAAGCACCCCCAAAGACACGGTCCATCCGTTTGGCCAACCACGTGTTTCCACTGCCAGACCCGACCCCGGGCGAGTAAATCACCTGTTGCGTGTGTCCATCCGCATCGCTGCCAAGCACACACCGCGACAAACGCACCACGTTTGTGGGGTGTTTTGCATCGGGGCGGTTCCACGTCCCGTCGATGAATATGGCAATACGCTTCATGGCACTCTCCCTTTGGCTGTACAGGCAGGTTGACCCAAGGTCAGTGCGGGCTCAAGTCTGGATTTACCTGCCTTTCGGATGGACCTTACCCGCCTTCGCCCTACTATATTGGTATGAAACATATTTATGCACTGATGACCCTTTTGCTGACATTCACCTTTGTGATGTCACCTGCCCTGACTTCGCCTTTTAGCGGGTTTAGCCCTGATCAACTGCCCATTCCGCAGATCAATCCACCCGTGCAACCCGCAGGCTATGCCTTTGCGATTTGGGGGCTGATCTATGGCTGGCTTGTTGTTTCCGCAGGCTTTGGCATTTGGAAACGCGGGAGCGATCCGGCGTGGGACCGCGCGCGCCTGCCGCTCATTGTCAGTCTCGGGGTTGGCACGCCTTGGCTGGCCGTGGCCAACAACAGCGCAATCTGGGCGACGATCCTGATTTTTGTGATGGCGATCGGCGCAATCCTAGCGCTGATGCGCGCACCATCTAATGATTACTGGCTGTTCAAAGTACCTGTTGGCATCTACGCGGGCTGGCTGACAGCCGCGTCATTTGTGTCTCTGGGCAGCACTGCTGCGGGGTTCGGCATCGTGACAGGTCAACTCGGCTGGGCGTATTTGGGCATCTTGGGCGCACTGGCGGTAGCAACCCCTGTGCTGCTGCGCACAGGGTCACCTTCTTACGGATTGACCGTGGTTTGGGCGCTGGTCGCAATCATCGTGGCAAACCAAGCAGACGTCTGGACAGTGTCCGCCCTTGCAGCGGCAGGTATCGCGATCTTGCTCGGCTTGATCGCGATGACCCGACCTAGCGGTCGCCTCAGCCCTTCTTGATGTGCTTTGACAAACGCGAAGGCTGCGATGACTTCTTGTCTTTGTAAGGATTCTTGTCGCCTTGATCGCGCAAATACAGTCTGATCGGCGTGCCAGGCATATCAAAGTCGACGCGTAAGCCGTTGACAAGATAACGCTTATAGCTTTCGGGCATCATGTCAGGATGCGATGTCATCACAACAAACGCAGGCGGGCGCGTTTTGACTTGGGTCATATAACGCATCTTGATGCGCTTGCCGCCCGGTGCGGGTGGCGGGTGCTGTTCGAGCATACCAATCAGCCAACGGTTCAGGTTCGCCGTTGAAATCCGACGGTTCCATACGTCATGGGCGCGCATGATTGCTTGCTGCAACCGATCAAGGCCCTTGCCCGTTTTGGCAGAGACAGTCACCAAAGGTGCGCCACGCAACTGCGGCAGCAGACGTTCAAAGCTTTGACGCAGCTCCTTGAGCTTGTCTTGTTTGTCGTCCTCAGTATCCCATTTATTGACAGCGATCACGACAGCGCGGCCTTCACGTTCGGCCAGATCGGCAATGCGCAGGTCTTGCTGTTCAAACGGGATTTCGACATCCAGCAGAACAACAACGACTTCGGCGAACTTTACCGCGCGCAAACCGTCAGAAACCGATAACTTTTCAAGCTTCTCTTGGATTTTCGCCTTTTTACGCATGCCCGCGGTATCAAAGATACGCATAGGGACGCCGTCCCAATCCTGCTGCACGGAAATCGCATCACGTGTGATGCCCGCCTCAGGACCAGTCAGCAGGCGTTCTTCACCGATGATCTTGTTGATCAGCGTAGATTTTCCCGCGTTTGGACGACCAACAACAGCAATTTGCAATGGCTTTGCTTTGGTAGGAACACGTGGCGCGTCTTCGTCATCTTCGCCTACATCGACATCGACGTCGGGCGCATCAGCGGCAGCTTTTTCGGCAAACGCATCTGAAATTGGACGCAAGACATCCATCAATTCGCCCATACCTTCGCCATGTTCGGCAGAGATGCGGATCGGTTCGCCCAGTCCCAAAGCGTAAGCCTCAAGGATGGTGGCGTCAGCCGCGCGGCCTTCGCCTTTGTTGGCGGCAAGAATCACATTGGCGTTCTTTTTGCGCAGAATGTCCGCAAAGACTTGGTCAGCAGGCAAAACACCCGCACGGGCATCAATCATAAACAGACAGACATCGGCCATTTCAACCGCACGTTCGGTCAGGCGGCGCATACGGCCTTGCAGGCTGTCGTCGGTCGCTTCTTCCAGACCAGCACTGTCGATCACGGTGAAACGCACGTCCGCGATGCGTCCCTCGCCTTCGCGCAGGTCGCGGGTCACCCCCGGCTGGTCATCGACCAAGGCCAGCTTCTTGCCAACCAAACGGTTGAACAAGGTGGATTTGCCCACATTCGGACGCCCCACAATTGCTAGGGTAAAACTCATGATATGCTCCTGACGGGTCTAGACCTGCGCCGCTACACCAATTCTATGTCAACGGAAAGCGTGCAATTGACCTGTTTTGCTTAAGACATAAAGTGTCTCACCGGCGACGACCGGTCCAGAGGCTGCACCGCCGGGCAATGCGATCTGTCCAATCAACGCACCAGAGGTTGGATCAAACTGGCGGATCACCCCGTCAGAGGACGTCACGATCAACCGCCCACCGGCCAAAACAGGCCCGAAATGCGTGAAGATACTGCTTTGATTGCGCGTGCGTTCGCCGCCTTCGAAAGTCGGCAATTGGACGCGCCAAACCGGCGTGCCAGAACTTGCGTCTAGTCGCGTCAACTCGTTGATATCATTTATCAAGAACACCGCATTGCCAACCGGCCAGATTGGGCTGATTGCCCCTTCTGCGGCTGTCCAGTCGCGGGTGCCATCAGAGAGGTTAATCGACACAGTGCGCCCGCCAAAGTTGCCAATGTAGACGCGGTCGCCTGAAATCACCGGATCACCTGCGATATCGCTAATCACGGATGCCGCACTGCCAACCCTGTCGCCGGAAACGACAGTTGTCCAACGCGGAATACCGCCCAAAGGATATGTCGCTAGCACTTCACCCGACGGAAACGGGAAAACGACAAATTCGCCACTGGCCGCAGGTGATGCCCCACCGCCAAAGTTTGCAGTCGATGGAACGCCAGCTTGCTGCCAGCGCACACGACCATTGTTGATATCAAGCGCCCAAGCGGTGCTATCACGCGCCACAACATAGACCAGATCGCCGCGCACAGTGGGGGCCGCATTGGCAGGTGCGTCTAGGTCTTGGACCCATGCGGTTGTACCTGAGGACGCATCAAGCGCCGAAATTTCGCCGTAGCCGGTTGTGACGTAAACCTGACCACCACTGACAGAGATACCGCCACCAGTCGCATCGCCGCGGTCACCACCAGAAGGGGTCAAATCACGCGACCACAAAGCCGCACCATCAACCGTGGTTGCAGTCACCAAAGCAAGGGAATCGAGCGTATAAACGATCCCGCCAGCAACAACCGGATGCGACGTGATCCGCGCACGGCGACTGTCACCTTCCCCGATATCCACAACGAATACAGGGCTTAGATCAGTCCCGAGTGCAGGATGTGTGATGCTATGACTTGGATTGCCATTGCGGTGCCCCCAAGCCGTATTGACTTGGGCTGCAGGCAACGCCAGCGGTGCAACTTGATTTTCAAAAACCGCAGTTTCGCGAACATCAAACCGCTCGCCTGGCAAAATCAGGTCATCTTCGCCACAGGCTGCCAAGAAAGCCAAAGACATTGCGGCAAGCGTTACTTTTAAGGTCACGGTCAGATCCAATCTGCGCTTTTACTGGGTAACAGTTTCGGGCATCGGTTCGCCCAAAGCAACCATGATGGTCTGGACGCGCTCGCGCAAGCCACGCGATACGGCAGCGTCCTCTTCGATGCGGCGCAAAATCGCGAGGGCAGCATCGGTGTCCCCTTCTGAAAGGGCCATATATGCCAACTGCTCTGACGCCAAAAGGCTGAACGGCAGGCCGGGCGCGGACAATGCCTCGAGTGCGGCTTTGCGTGCGGCGGTATCATCTGACGGCAAAACGGCAGCTTTAAACGCTGCCAGATCGCGGTACATCTGCGGGGCATCAGGATCGATGGCCAATGTGTTCAACGTTTCGCTTGCAGCAGCGATATTGCCCGCCTCTTGTTGGGTCGCGGCGCGCAACAACAAAGTCACGGCAGCTGAATTACCTTGTGCTTCAACACCCTCAAGGGCGGCAGCACGTACAGCGGCGTCGTTCTCTTCTAAGGCAGATAGCAACGCATCACCTGTAGCTTGCGCTGCGTCACGCGCTTGGGCATTGCGGAATTCGTTAAACGCCGCCCCGCCCACAAGCAAAAGCACACAAGCTACACCGATCCATCCGTACCGGCGCAAATAGCCAAATAACTTTTCGCGGCGCACTTCGTCGGTGACTTCGTTAATAAAACTGTCGGTGTCGCTCACCTTAGTCCCCAATATTGTCAGGTTATCATTCTGTTCTTGGCGTACATATCGTGAAGCCAGCACAATGAACAAGAGCAGAGCCGCAAAACCCTGCAATCATGCCCGTTTTCACGCGGAATTGTAGACTTGCCGTAAAGGCACCAAATCGATAAAGTGAACTAAGTGGTTTAGTACAAAATTATGATCTAAGGGGCTGCAAAGCCCGTAAAGACTTTAGAATAGCACCGCAGTCCGTTTTTGCGGCTGATCGCCCAAAGGAAAAACGATATGAAACTCATTCCGGTGCTCACCGCGATTTTGGTGTCCGCAGGCCTCTATTTGTTGGTTTTTGAACGCGATCGCCTCTTTGATTTTGCACAGCCCGCGCAGACCGAGGAAATGCAGGCCGCCGCTCTGGTGGCAGAGGTGGAAACGCCGGATGCAACTGCCCGCGATTCGACAGTCGGCGTTGTCGCGATACATTCTGTTGCGCAAACAATCGACAGCGCCGTAATTTTGCGTGGCCGCACCGAAGCTGCCCGTCAGGTCACTGTTGCGTCTGAAACAACGGGTCTGGTCACGTCAGAACCACTGCGCAAAGGCGCATTCGTGGGTGCAGGTGACGTTGTTTGCAGGCTTGCCTCCGGAACGCGCGAAGCGTCCCTTGCCGAAGCACGCGCACGATTGGCCGAAGCCCAAGGCCGCGTGCCGGAAGCCGAAGCAGGTGTGTTAGAGGCAAACGCGCGCGTTCGCGAAGCCGAGATTAACCTGAATGCAGCCCAGAAATTATCCGAAGACGGTTTCGCATCTGAAACCCGTGTCGTCAGCGCCGAGGCCGCAATGGAAGCTGCGACCGCAGGCGTGTTGCGCGCGCAGTCAGCAGTTGCATCGGCACAAGCCGGCATTGAAGCCGCTCAAGCAGGCGTCGCCGTAGCGACCCGCGAGATAGACAAACTGACCATTGTGGCGCCGTTCTCGGGTCTGTTGGAAACGGACACTGCCGAATTGGGCGCGCTGATGCAGATGGGCACACCCTGTGCGACTATCATTCAGTTGAACGAAATAAAGCTGGTAGGATTTGTGCCCGAAGCTGACGTGGCCAAAGTCAATGTCGGCGCCATGGCTGGTGCGCGACTTACCAGCGGCCAAGAGGTTCGCGGCCGCGTGACATTCTTGTCGCGCAGCGCTGACCCGCTGACCCGCACATTCCGCGTCGAAGTCACAGTGGCCAACGATGATCTAAGCATCAGTGACGGCCAAACCGCCGAAATTCTGGTCGCCTCTGATGGGCAAACAGCCCACCTGATTGCACAGTCGTCGCTGACGTTGGACGATGATGGTGTGTTAGGTGTCCGCACTGTCAGCGCCGAAAATACCGCCACATTCATGCCCGTCACCTTATTGCGCGACACAGCGCAAGGCGTGTGGGTCACTGGCCTGCCAGAGACCGTGGATA
>CBDTVI010000064.1:0-10828 GCA_965364065.1 uncultured Yoonia sp.
AGTCTTGCAGACGGGTCCCGACGGCTAAAATCACATCGGCCTCTTGCGCGATAGAGTTGGCCGAGTTTGAGCCTGTCACACCAATCGGTCCAATATTGAGCGGATGATCGTGGACCATATTTGCGCGACCCGCGATGGTTTCTACAACAGGGATCCCTGCCCCTTCGGCAAACGCAGTCAGTTCAGCAACAGCACCTGAATACTGCACGCCACCGCCTGCAATGATCATCGGGCGTTTGGCGGACCGCAACAGCGTGATCGCCTCTGCGACCTCGAATGTATCGGGGGCCTGACGGCGAATGCGGTGCACACGTTTGTCAAAAAAGCTCAGCGGATAATCGAATGTCCAACCTTGCACATCTTGCGGCAAACCTATGAACGCAGGACCGCAATCGGCTGGGTCCAACATCGTCGCCAATGCGGCAGGCAAAGACTGGATAATTTGCGCCGGATGCGTGATGCGGTCCCAAAAACGGCTGACGGCCTTAAAGGCATCGTTCACACCGAAAGTCGGATTGCCGTAGTGTTCTAGCTGCTGCAACACCGGATCAGGCAGGCGCGTCAGGAATGCATCCCCGCACAGCATCAACATCGGCAAGCGGTTCGCATGGGCCAAGGCCGCAGCGGTCAACAGGTTCGCAGTTCCCGGACCAGCAGAGGCAGAGCAGAACATAAAACGACGGCGCAGCCATGCTTTGGAATAAGCAGCAGCGGCGAATCCCATGCCTTGTTCGTTCTGGCCGCGATACAAAGGCAACGCATCACGATTGTCGTAAAAAGCCTCGCCCAAGCACGTCACATTGCCATGGCCAAATATGCCGAAACCACCGCCACAAACACGGGTTTCAACACCTTCGATTTCAATGTATTGGTTCGCTAAATAACGCACGATAGCTTGTGCTGTGGTCAGCGTGACTGTCTGCACAGTTTGCCCCATGTTGTCCCCCCCAAATGCACGAAGTGTGCTTTGGCCACGATTGCTTATTGACCTTAGGCCTAAAAGAACGATACCAAATTTGCAACCGGTTGCAACTGGTTTTTGAGAAGGGTTCAAAGATGACAGACATCGGTATTGGCATTATCGGCGGCGGCTATATGGGCAAGGCACATGCGGCCGCGTATAGCGCTGTTGGCACGCTCTTTGATACAGCACTCAGGCCAAGGCTTGAGATGGTCTGTGCATCATCTCCTGCTTCTGCGACGCGCTATGAGACAGCCTTTGGTTTTGCACGCAGCACCGCTGATTGGCGCGTGCTGGTGAATGACCCGAAAATTGAGGCGATTGTCATCGCATCACCACAAAACACGCACCGCGAAATTGCCCTCGCTGCTTTCGCATTGGGCAAGCCTGTGTTCTGTGAAAAACCGCTGGGTGCCAGTCTTGCGGATTCAATCGCTATGACCGAAGCCGCTAAGTCAGCAAATGCAATCAACATGGTTGGTTTCAACTATATCCGCACGCCCGCATCGCAATACGCCCGCCAATTGATCGCCGATGGGCGCATTGGCGATATCACATGGTTTCGCGGCGAACATACCGAAGATTTCTTGGCCGACCCTGCCCTGCCCGGTTCGTGGCGCACGCAAGGAATGTCGAACGGCACGATGGGTGATCTGGCCCCACATATGATCAATGGCGCGCGCGCTTTGATAGGGCCGATTGCGACGCTGTCGGCATCGGTTGAAACCGTACACGCCAAACGTGGCGACCATGATGTGACCAACGACGACCAAGCACAAATGATGTGCCGCTTTGAAAATGGGGCACAGGGTCATTTGTTCTTTAGCCGCGTCGCCACGGGGCGTAAAATGGGCTATGTCTATGAAATTAATGGTACAAAAGGGTCAATTCGATTTGACCAAGAAGATCAAAACGCCCTGCATCTTTATACAATGGATGGCCCAGAGGCCGAGCACGGGTTTCGTAAAATCCTGACCGGACCCGCGCATCCTGACTATCTGCCCTTCTGCCAAGGGCCGGGACATGGCACAGGATATCAAGATCAGATTATTATTGAAGCCAAGGATTTCTTGACTGCAATTGCCACTAAAACCAACATCTGGCCGACCTTTGAAGAAGGCCTCGAAGTGAACCGCATCGTCACTGCTGCCCTTGATTCCAGCGCCAAAGGCGCTTGGGTCACGGTCGCAGACTACTAATTCAGAAAGACCAAAAAATGATCAAAATAGGTAACGCACCTTGTTCTTGGGGCATCGAATTTGCCTCTGACCCCGCTTATCCCACGTGGCAGTCAGTCCTCGGCCAATGCGCTGGCGCGGGCTATAAAGGAATCGAGCTTGGGCCGATCGGCTACATGCCCGAAGACCCCGCCATTTTGGGCGACGAGCTGGCAAAAAATGACTTGAGCATTATTGGCGGCGTTGTCTTCCGCCCGTTCCACGATGCCGCTAAATGGGACGAAGTCATGGACGCGTCTGTCCGGACTTGCAAAGCGCTGGTTGCGCATGGCGCCGAACACCTTGTGTTGATCGATAGCATCTCGCCGCGCCGCGCACCAACCGCAGGCCGTGCAAGCGAAGCTGAACAGATGGACAATGCCGAATGGTCCGCGTTTCGCGACCGGATCGCGACAATCGCCAAAATAGGGTCAGAAGAATACGGGCTGACGGTCGGCATGCACGCCCATGCCGCAGGGTTCATTGATTTTGAACCTGAGTTAGAGCGTTTGTTGGATGAAGTCGACGAAAGCATTCTGAAAATCTGCTTTGACACAGGTCACCATTCTTACGCGGGCTATGATCCGGTGGCGTTCATGAAACGACACATCGACCGGATAAGCTATATGCATTTCAAAGACATCGATCCGGCTGTGAAGGCGGATGTGGTCGCCAACCGCACCGATTTTTACAAAGCCTGTGGTCAGGGTATTTTCTGCAACCTCGGCCAAGGCGATGTTGACTTCCCGGCCGTACGTCAGGTTCTGCTTGATGCCGGATTTGAAGGCTGGTGCACAGTTGAACAAGACTGCGATCCATCCATGCCTGGCACACCGCTAGAAGACGCCGAAAGCAACCGTAAATACCTTGAATCAATCGGCTTTTAAGCCCCTCTTACGAAAGACAAAGCCATGACAAAACTAAAATGGGGCATGATCGGCGGCGGCGAAGGCAGCCAAATTGGGCCCGCACACCGCCTTGGTTCTGGGCTTGATAGCCTTTTTGAATTCAGCGCAGGCGCGCTGGATCATCGGCCTGAATATGGCATTGACTACGGCAAGCGCCTAGGCTTGGGCGACCGCGCCTACGGCGGCTGGCAGGACATGCTCGAAGCCGAGAAAAAGCGCGATGACCGCGTTGATCTGGTCACGGTTGCGACACCCAATTCGACCCACTTTGAAATCACCAAAGCATTCCTTGAAAACGGTTTTCACGTGCTGTGTGAAAAGCCGATGACCATGACGGTTGAGGAAGGCGAAGAAATCGTTGAGATCGCCAAAAAGACCGGCAACATCTGCGCGGTAAACTATGGCTACACTGGCTATTCACTGGTCCGTCACATGAGGGCGATGATTGCCCGCGGCGACATCGGCAAAGTCCGTGTTGTGAACGCCGAATTCGCGCATGGCCACCACGCCGATGCAACCGACGCAGACAATCCGCGTGTACGCTGGCGGTATGATCCGGCTCAGGCTGGCGTGTCGGCGCAGTTTGCCGATTGCGGCATTCACGCGATGCATATGGCCAGCTTTGTCACTGGCCAAGAGGTCACGAAACTATCTGCCGACACCGTGTCGTGCATTGATGTGCGCACGCTAGAAGACGACGCAATGGTCAATTTCCGCATGGATGGCGGTGCTGTCGGGCGGCTTTGGACCAGCTCTATTGCGATTGGGCGGCAGCACGGGCTTGGCATTCAGGTCTTTGGTGAAACGGGTGGTTTGCGTTGGTCGCAAGAACAACCAAACCAGCTTTACTATATGCCCTTGGGTGAACGCCTGCAGGTTATTGAACGCGGCGAGGCCAACCTGTCCCCCGAGGCGGACCGCACATCGCGTGTTACGATCGGACACGCTGAAGGCATGCCGCTCGCGTTTGCCAATATCTATTGCGATCTGGCAGAAGCCATCAGTGCGCGCAAAGAGGGTCGCATAATGGATCCAGCAGCGAACCTTTATCCTCGCGCCGAAGACGGTTTGCGGTCGATGGCTGCGGTTTATGCGGTCGCACAGTCCGGCAAAGCAGAAGGTAAATGGCTGGACGCGCGTCCACCAATGTTCCGCTAGTTACGGCATGGGGCGCAATGTGCCCCTTTCCACGATTGGACAATCAAACAGCCGCGCCTCTGGGTCGCGGCTGTCGTCTTTCAGGGCCGCCTCGATCAGTTCGATGGACGCCGCCACGATGTCTTTGATCGGGTTGCGCATTGTCGTCAGATTGATGTTCGCCCAGCCTGACATTTCCATATCGTTCAAGCCGATAATCCCGATGTCATCCGGCACGCGCAGCCCCGCTGATTGAATTGCGGACAACGCACCAATTGAAAGCACGTCATCACCGCAAAAATACGCCTCCGCGGGGTTTGACGTCAAAAGCCGCGACATCTCTGCGCGGCCTGCATCGAATGAATAATTGTTGGCGTAACTGACGCTTAAGGTCAGAGATGGGTCTTGCAAAACAACCTCGGCAAAGCCTGCTAATCGGTCTTGGGTCGATGTCGCGGTTTCTGGACCACCCAAGAAAGCTAATCGCCTATAACCTCTTGCGATCAATGTCTTAGCAGCCGAACGTCCTGCTTGACTGTTGTCGATACCCAGCACATCGACCTTGGGATGTGGCGATTGCCGCCCAAACGAGTGGACCACAGGCACGCCTGCATCTTTGAACCCTTCGGCAAAGCTGGCAGGCAGTGTGGACGACGCAACGATCACCCCATCCACCGAATAGGCACGCAGCATTTTGATGGAATTTTCGGGGCTGACCTCATCCGTCAAATTTACCAACAAAGGCCGCAGCCCGCGCGCCTGCAAACCTTTGGTGAAGAGATCAAAGACCTCTAGAAAAATCGGGTTGTGAAAGTTGTTGGAGACAAGACCGATCAGTTTTGTGCGGCCTGTGGTCAGCGATGACGCCAACGCATTGGGGCTATATCCCAACGCATCCGCCGCTTTTTCGACCTTAGCGCGGGTTTTGTCGGAAACAGAGGCCCCTTCGGTATAAGCGCGCGACACAGCAGAACGGGATACTCCCGCACGTTCCGCCACATCCCTTAGGGTTACTGCCACCTATTCGCTCTCTTTCTTTGCCTCTGCCGCAACGGCATCCCAATCGGCCGTTATGAACTTAAACGCGGATATCCCACCAAGACCAAGAAAGATCAAACCCCAGAAGTAATTCGCCGTTGAAAATTCGAAAACCGCCCAAAGGATTGGCACTGTGGCGGCAAGAACGCGCCGCCACAGTGGCAAAAAGAACGGGACCGCAAGGTCGAACAGCTTGGGGCGACTAGGCGGCACCTTCATATTCAGCCCCAGTTTTCGCACCCGTAATATAGGCGACAACGTCTTCGCCATTCGTGTCCGCTTTGTTAAGGTTGGCCACCATACGGCCGCGTCGGAATACGATGATCCGGTCAACAAGATCAAAGACTTGGCGCATGTTGTGCGACACCAAAATCAGGCTTTCACCTTGTGATTTCAGCGTGCGGATGATGTTTTCCACCTGTTTGGTTTCTTGCACACCCAATGCCGCTGTCGGCTCGTCCATGATCGTCAACTTGGATGCAAAGGTCGCTGTGCGCGCAATCGCTACACACTGGCGTTGACCGCCTGACATATTGGCAATCGTGTTCTTGATGTTGGGGATTTTCACGCCAGTTTTGACCAGCCCCGCCATCGTATCTTCGCGCATTGCTTTGTAATCCAACAGCCGGAACGGGCCCAACCAGTTGAACTTGGTCTTTTCACGGCCCAAGAACAAATTGTCCGGCACGTTCAGATCGTCGGCCAAGGCAAGCGTTTGAAACACGGTTTCAATCCCTGCCTCGCGCGCATCCAAGGGTCCTGCAAAAGACACAGGTTCCCCATCAAAAATGACCTCGCCACGCGTGCGCTGCTCAACCCCGGTGATCTGGCGCACAAAGGTGGATTTACCCGCACCGTTGTCGCCCATGATCGCCACGTGTTCACCGCGTTTCAGGACGAAATCGGCATCCTCAAGGGCATGCACACCACCATAGTGTTTGGTCAGGCCTTTGGTTTCCAGAATGATATCTGACATTTCTTAGTCCCCCTTATGACCGCGATGCGGCACGTTGTTGTTGCCATTGATCAAGTGCAACCGCACCGACGATGATACAGCCCAAGACCATTTCTTGGTAAAATGCACCCAAGCGCAAGAACGTGAAGCCGGATGTAATCACACCGATAATCAGCGCACCAATGACCGTTCCGATAATCGACCCGCGTCCACCAAACAGCGACACGCCGCCGATGACGGCCATCGCGATTGCTTCGAGTTCATACGACAAGCCCATCCCAGATTGCGCGGTCAGGTTCTTGGAGGTTAGGATCACGGCGGCAAGTCCAGCAAGGCCCCCAGCGATCATATAAACCAACATCAGATGGCGAGGCACATTAATGCCAGACATGCGGGCTGCGGCCTCGTTTGATCCGATTGCATAGGTGTGTTTGCCGTAAACAGTGTAATTCATGATTAAGTGAAACAGCACAGCCAACGACAAGAAGATGACAACAGGCGTCATGCCTGCACCGATTTGCGCATAGCTTTCTGTTGGGAATGACACCGGGTTGCCCAAGGACCACCACTGCGCCACGCCGCGTGCGAATAGCATCATACCGAGGGTGGCAATAAACGGGGGAATCCGGGCGTAAGCCACAAGCAGGCCGTTGATGGCCCCTGCTATCGTGCCGACCGTTAAACCGACAATGATTGGGATCACCACAGGAAGATCAAGGAAAGATGGGCCAAAGATCGCCTTTGGGTTCATAACGCCGTTCACTTCGGCGACTTGGGCGAAACTCATCGCGATCATGGCCGTGGCACCCACGACAGATCCTGACGACAGATCGATGCCTGCGGTGATAATCACCTGTGTAACGCCAAGGGCGATGATACCGATGATCGCGACTTGAATAATAATAATCCGCAGACGCGCTTCGTTGAAAATACTGTCAAAGCGGTCGCGTGTGTCAAACAGCAAACTTTGCTGCATGAAGATTGCACCCAGAATTTCGAAGATGATGATAATCAAAATCAGAGCGCCAAAGACGTTTAGCTCATTAGGCCAACTGCGTTTTGATTTGTCGTATGTAAGGCCGCCTGTGCCTTCGCTTGCATCTGACATCTGCCAGCTCCCTTTTGGTGCAATGGGGGTTGCGGGGCGATCAACGCCGCCCCGCAAAAGTTAGATCGCTATCAAGGTCTTACTGGAAGTCAGCAAGGTTTTCTGGGGTGACCAGCTTGAACGGGATGAAGACTTTCTTGTCAACGTTATCGCCGTTTACCAGCGCCATTGCTGTCTCGATGGATCCAGCGCCTTGACCTGCAAGGTCTTGGAACACTGTCACGTCCATTTCGCCTGCGGACATCGCCAACAGTGCGTCGGATGTCGCGTCAACACCGCCAACAACAACGTCATCCATGGAAATCCCGGATGCTTTCATCGCTTGAATAGCACCCAGTGCCATCTCGTCATTGTTGCCAAAGACCGCGTCGAATTCGTCACCAGAGGACAGCCAGTTTGTCATCAAGTCGTTCGCTTCGTCGCGGGACCAGTTTGCTGTCTGCTCGTCGATGATGGTGATGAAGTTACACATGTCCATGCCGATGACGTCATGAAAGTCCTTTGTGCGCTGAACAGCAGCCTGGTTAGACAGCTGACCGACCAGAACATATGCCCGTGCACCACCAGCTTTGCCTTCAGCGCGAAGCTGACGACACATCTGGAATGCAGCCAATGTACCGGATTCGATTTCGTTGGATGCAACGAACGCTTGACCTTCTGGCAGTGTATCCATGTTAACCGGCTGACGGTTGACGTAAACCAGTGGCACACCAGCGGCCGCCGCAGCATTCGACATCGCCGTCGTGGCGTTTGTGTCAACAGCGTTCACGATGATCGCATCAACACCAGACGCGATGAAGTTGTTGATCTGGTCAAGTTGCTTGGCCACATCATCAGTTGCGTCTTCCATTTGCAGGCTGACTTCGTCGCTTGCATCGTCAAAGGCTGTCATGCCGTTGCGCATTACGGTCAGGCCGTTGTCGTCAAAACGTGCAACGGACACACCGATTTGCAGTTCTGCCATAGCAGTTGTGCCCATCATGAGCGTTGTAAGGCCAGCGGCCAAAAGAATCTTTTTCATTGTTTTCCTCCCAATGATCGTGCCCGGCGCACGGTTATGAATACCGGGGCCTCTGAATGAGGCGATTGGTTCATCATGCTGCACCTGCCGATATTTCAGTCAGTTGCGACGTGATGAATGCGATGGATCCGGCCAAAGCAGAGGCCGGATCAGTCATGTCGTGAATTTCAGGCGCGAAGGCCTCGAATGAGGCAGGTCCAGTGAAACCGGCCGCCTGAAAACTGCGCAATTGCGCAATGTTACCCAAGCGATCGTCGCGGTTCACAAGAACGCGGTGCGCATCGGTCATCTGGTCTGTGTTCGGCTGCGGGTCTGTCACACCAGAGATGTGAACAAGCGCTGTCAAATCAGGATAGATCGTGGTGTCACCCGCAAGATGGTGATGGAACGTATCGTGGATCATCGCAAAACAATCGGGACGCCCCATAGCATCCAAAACGGCTACGACATCATCTTTATGGCGCAGGCTGCTTTGGACAAAACCCAAAGGCTCAATCAATCCAACCATCTGATGATCATTCAAAATCGGCATCAAGACTTCCAGCGCAGACCGAAGCGCATCACGTTGATCTGCGCGCGCAATGGACGTGTCTGAAACCAAAGGGATCAGCGCCACACCTTCGGCCCCACAGGTCGCAGCAGTTTTGATCAGCGCAGTTGCAGCCTCGCGGTTGTCTTCAGGGTTCGCATTAAAGGCTTTGACCTCGGCCAAGGCAAAAATACGCACTCCGGCCTGCTTTGCTTCAATGCCAAACGCAGCAGCGTCCGCACCATCAAATAAGGGGCTGCCAAGATCGTTGCGCAGTTCCACACCCGCACATCCAAGTGTCGCCGCCATATCCAGCAGATCATGCGCTGAAAGGCGCGGTACTGTCATGTGGTTTAGGCCAATTGGCAGCATTGAGTGCAGTTTCCCCCCGGTTGTTGCCCCTCACTGTAACCGCGATTCTTTTTTTTGCAACCGGTTGCAGTAATTTCGTGAACGTAGGGTCAACGCGCGATTTTGGGCAGGTCAGACCAATGAAATTGCCGATTGTAAAACAACACGCCCCTGCCCCATAAATGGCAGATGAATTTGTCTCGTCGCCGCATCTTTGGGTTTATCGCAGCCATAGCCGTTCTGACGGGGTTGTTGGGTGCTGCGTTCTTTCCCGCCCTCGAGCGACATTATATGCGCCAGCAAGCCGCCCAAGACGCGGTCCCGCTCAAGCTTGCGGTTGAAAGCTTGCGGGCCACTTTGGACCGTTATGCGCCTTTGCCAGCATTGATTGGTGAGCGTCCGCAGTTGACGGCACTTTTGATGGACCCTGAAAACCTGACACTGAGTGCCGCTGTGAACGAAGACTTGCGCCAAACTGCTGCGACCGTCAAAGCATCCGATGTGTACCTGATGGATATTTCAGGGCGCACGGTTGCGGCGGCATCATACCGCGATGCAGGCAGCTACCTTGGTCGAAACTTTAGTTACCAGTCTTATTTCAACCAAGCTTTGAACGGTGATCTGTCCAGTTTTTCAGTCTACGGCACCACCACAGGCGAGCGCGGATACTTCTATGCAGCCCCCGTGGAAGTAGGTGAACGGATTGTCGGCGTGCTGGCTATCAAGTTCAATATTGCGGCATTCGACAGCATCTGGCGCGGTGCGCAAAGCGATCTGATGGTGATAGACCGCAATGACTTTGTGTTTATGTCGTCGCGTCCCGACTGGCACTTTCGCGCGATCCGTCCGCTTAGCGATGCGACGTTACGCTTGATCGCGCAAAATCTGCAGTACCCGATTGACCGGATCGATATTTTGCCAATCACAGCGACACCGCTATCCGCAGATGCCCAGCGGATCGATATCGAAGGCGCGCAGCCCGAAAGCTTCGTGCGGACCTCGCAGCGGCTTACTGATCTGGATTGGACCATGTCATCCCTGTCGGCCACGCGGCCTGCGACGTTGAATGCACTGAATACACTGCTGATTGCAGGGCTAATCGCGCTTTTGGCGTTGGCAGCGCTCTTGGCCTATCTGCTGAAACAAACCCGCCAAACCGAGGCGATGGCCCAAGAACAGCAAGCAAAACGCGTCTTGGAAGCTGCCGTTGTCGCACGGACCTCTGACTTGCAGACGGCCTTGGCTGATTTGAAACAAACCCAAACGGATTTGATCCAAGCCGGCAAATTGTCGGCGTTGGGGCAAATGTCAGCCGCCCTGAGCCACGAGTTTAATCAGCCACTTGCTGCAGTGAAATCATATGCCGACAATGCAGGCGCATTCCTAGATCGCGACCGTGTGCCAGAAGCTCGCGAGAACCTGAGCCGCATTTCCAAGATGGTTGACCGGATGGCTACGATCTCTTCGCATCTGCGCAATTTTGCCCGCCGCCCGCAGCAGGCCACGGGGCCGTTGTTGTTGACTGCGGTCATTCAAGACGCGCTTGCTGTCATTGATATGCGCCTTGGGTCCGAGGGCGGGGAAATCCTATATGACGCACCCA
>CBDTVI010000065.1:0-10713 GCA_965364065.1 uncultured Yoonia sp.
GCGGCGGCATTCAAAGCCCCGGCAGAAGTCCCTGAAATAGCAGCAATTTCAATATCTTCATCTTGCAAGAGGCGCGACAGCACACCCCAAGTGAACGCCCCGTGCGCCCCGCCACCTTGCAGCGCGAGGTTGATTTTTTTCAACGGTGCTTTTGTCACAGTGCCGTCCAACCGCCATCGACGCTAATGGTCGTGCCCGTGATTTGGGCTGCGGCATCCGAACATAAGAACGCAGCGGTACCGCCTAACTGTTCAACCGTCGCGAATTCCTTGGATGGTTGGCGCTTCAACATCACCTTTGCAATGACGTCCTCGCGGGACATGTTGTATTCTTTCATCGTATCGGGGATCTGGGCCTCAACCAATGGGGTCAGCACATAGCCAGGGCAGATTGCGTTGCAGGTAATCGGATCGCGGGCAGTTTCCAGACCAATGGTTTTGGTCAGACCCACAATCCCGTGCTTGGCGGCAACGTAGGCGGATTTATATGGTGATGCGGTCAAACCATGTGCTGATGCAATGTTGATGATCCGTCCATACCCCTTTTCGCGCATTCCAGTAACGGCGGCAGCAATCGTATGAAACGCAGAGCTAAGGTTGATCGCGATGATCGCGTCCCATTTGCCGATAGGAAATTCTTCGATCGGGGCCACGTGCTGGATGCCTGCGTTGTTCACCAGAATATCGCAACCACCTGCAGCTACGATCAAACGGCGGCAATCTTCGGCTTTGGACATATCCGCTTGGATGTATTTAGCATCTACGCCGGTCGCTTTTGCGATCTCGGCGGCGAGCGCGTGGTCCTCTGGGGTGTCGGTGTAGGAATTCAGCACCACGTTCGCGCCAGCCTTGGCCAATTCGCGCGCAACGCCCAAGCCGATGCCTGAATTTGATCCGGTAATAACGGCTGTTTTTCCTGCGAGTGACATGTCCATGCTCCGATTCTATGACTTTTCTGCACTCTATATGCTGCAACTGCAAAAGCCACGTCACGGTACCGTTTGCCCAAAAAAAACGCCCGCACAAGGCGGGCGTGAAGTTATTGAGGCAGGTTTCATACAGGCAAGAAACCTATCGAGCAGTGCCCTCGTTATAAGCAATCCACCGCGCGCGTCCAAGCTAAAAGTTTGAAAAGGTTGAAAAGCCTCTTTACGGTTGGTTTAGAACAACAAAGAAAACGGTAAGGGGCTTTTGATGATAGCGGTGAAACTTGGCGCACAAATGCGCATACTAACGGCGGCGGTGGTGCTTGGTCTGGTTGGGCAAAGTGGTGTCGCCCAACCCCAGCATGGCATAGCTATGTATGGCGATCCTGCCCTCCCACCTGATTTTGTGTCCCTGCCCTACGCGAACGTGGACGCGCCCAAGGGTGGTCGCATCGTCACAGCGCAGGTCGGCAGCTTTGACAGCCTCAATCCGTTTATCCGAAAAGGGTCGGTTCCGTGGCAGTTGAGGTTTTTCTTGGGCGAAAGCTTTATGGGCCGCTCATTGGACGAACCATTCGCACTTTACGGAGTTTTAGCCGAATCGGTCGAGACAGGCCCGAATCGTGAATGGGTCGAGTTTACGCTACGTCAAGAAGCCAAGTTCTCGGACGGTAGCCCGGTGACCATCGATGATGTGATGTGGTCATACGAAACGCTCGGAACCGAGGGCCACCCCCGCTATCTTGGCTTTTGGGCAAAGGTCGAGACGATGGAACAAACTGGGCCCCGTTCGGTCCGTTTCACGTTCAATGTGGAAGACCGCGAATTGGCACTGCTGGCGGGAATGCGCCCGATCTTGAAAAAGGCGCAGTGGGAGGGCGTTGCGTTTGCCGAAAGCACGACAGAAATCGTGCCAATCAGTTCCGCCCCCTATGTGATCGACGATTTTGAACCCGGTCGCTATTTGTCGCTACGCCGCAATCCTGACTATTGGGGCGCTGATGTGCCGTTCCGCCGTGGCACGAATAACCTCGACGAAGTGCGCTTAGAGTTCTTCGGCGATGAAACCGCCGCATTCGAGGCCTTCAAGGTGGGCGAAGTAAATTCGAACCGTGAATTCAACGTCGCGCGCTGGGAAAGCCAGTACAACTTCCCCGCCATTCAGAACGGTGACGTGGTCTTGTCCGTGTTGCCACATGCACGCCCATCAGGGATGACCGGATTTGTGATGAACAGCCGCCGCGCCCAGTTTTCTGATTGGCGCGTGCGGGATGCGATGATCCAGATCTTCAACTTTGAATTCATCAACGAAGCGATGACCGGCTCAGCGCAGCCGCGCATCACCTCGTATTGGTCCAACTCGCCACTTGGCATGTCGAATGAAGCGGCAACGGGCCGTGTCTTGGAATTTCTAGAACCCTTCGCCGACGCGCTTACCCCTGACACGATCACGGGCTACAACCTGCCCGTCAGCGACGGATCAGAGCGCAACCGCGCAGGCACTGGTCGTGCACTGGCCCAGATGGAAGCCGCTGGGTGGACCGTCCAAGAGGGTGTGATGAAGAACGCGGGTGGTACGCCTTTCACCTTTGAAATCTTACTTGGGCAAGGCAGTTCTGAAAACCAAGCGATTATCGACATGTATACGGAATCGCTTGCCCGCATTGGCGTGACACCAACCGTCGCAATCGCCGATAGCGCGCAGTTCAAGGAACGTACCGACACCTACAACTTCGACATGACTTATTACCGTCGTGGCGTATCCCTGTCGCCGGGCAACGAACAATACGGCTATTACGGATCAGAGGCCGCAAATGAAACCGGTGGGCGCAATCTGATGGGTGTTCAATCGCCCGCAGTGGACGCGATGATTGGGCGCCTGTTGACCTCAGACAGTCAGGACGACTTTGTATCTGCCGTCAAAGCGCTGGACCGAGTGTTGACGGCTGGGCGCTATGTAGTCCCAATTTACCAGTGGAATATCAGCCGCTTGGCACATGCAAAGGATCTGCGTTATCCTGAGTATTTGCCGATCTTTGGTGACTGGCCGGGATGGCAGCCTGATGTTTGGTGGTCTGAACCGTAACTCTGTCATAGTTCTGTTACGCGCCACCATTAGGTGCGAACAGGACGTATGAAAGGCTACCACACCATGAATATTCTCGTCTTGTGCACAGGTAACTCTGCCCGCTCGATCTTGCTCGAATCAATTTTGAACCACCGCTCAGGCGGTCGGATAAAGGCATGGTCGGCAGGGTCAAAACCAGCAGGAAAAGTGCATCCGCAGTCGTTGGTGTTGCTAGCAGAGCAGCATTTTCCAACGACTGGGCTGTCCTCGCAAAGCTGGGATGATTTTGCAAAACCAGATGCACCTGTGATGGATGCGGTGATTACAGTTTGCGGGTCCGCCGCCGGTGAAGAATGCCCTTATTGGCCAGGCACTCCGTTGCGGACTCATTGGGGCGTTGACGATCCGGCTGCAGCAGTCCCTGCTGACCAACCGGCCGCATTTGCAATGGCGTACCGCCTGCTTTTGGCAAAGGCAGAGGGGCTTTTTGCCCTCCCAATTGAAGACATGTCGAAGGATGAACTGCAAACAAAGCTTGGTCAGATTGGTGAATAACGTGCAAAAGCTATTGGCCGAAGGCTTGGGGACCGCGTTCTTGCTCATCGGAGTTGTGGGATCAGGGATCATGGGTGCCGCCCTCGCAGACGGAAACACTGCGATCGCACTTTTGGCGAATGCGATTGCGACGGGGTGCATCCTATATGTGATCATCACAACGCTTGGACCGGTATCAGGCGCGCACTTTAACCCTGCGGTTACGCTGGCTTTTTGGTTGCGGGGGCAGATTGAAACCCGCGAGGCAGGTATGTTTGTTGTCGTGCAAATCCTCGGTGGCATTTTGGGCGTGTGGGCGGCACATCTCATGTTTGACCTCGCAATCTTGCAGGCCTCGACAACTGACCGCACCGGCGTTTCGCAGTGGTTTTCGGAAATGGTCGCAACTTTTGGCCTGCTTTTCGTTATTTTCGGCGGGTTGAATAGCCGCCCAGAAGCAGTGCCAACGTTGGTCGCCCTTTATATCACGGGCGCCTACTGGTTCACATCGTCCACCAGTTTTGCCAATCCGGCAGTTTCCATCGCACGCGGGTTCAGCGATACGTTTGCTGGCATCAACCCTATGCACATCCCGATGTTTATTGTCATGCAGATTGTGGCCGTCTTTATCGCAGCGGCAGTTCTGCCACGGCTTTTTGCTAAAGACTAGTTCAGGGAAGTGACCCACAAAATTGTGGCGTCTTCTGCGCTGACCGACACGACGTTATGGCCCATCGCGGCGTCGTAATAGGCACTGTCGCCACGCTTAAGTTCAACCGGTTCGTAGAATTCGGTGTAAAGCCGGACTTGTCCGGTCAGAACGTACAAGAACTCTTCGCCATCATGGCGCACCCATCCGTCGAAATCTTCGACTTTGCGTGCGCGCACACGGGTGCGGTACGGCATCATCTTTTTGGTCGTCAGCACTTCGCCCAGCAGTGCATGTTCATAGGTCGTAGTGACCTTGGCTGTTTCTTCGCCATTGCGCGTGACGGCCATGCGACCATTCACCTGTCCCTTGGACGGTGGCGTAAACAACTGCGGCACCGATATCTCAAGCCCAACGGCAAGTTTTTTCAACGCGTCATAAGTCGGTGACATTTGCCCGTTTTCGATCTTGGACAATGTCGACCTCGCAAGCCCAGCTTGCTTTGCTGCCTGCTCTAAAGTCCAATCGCGGGCTTTGCGTAATTCGCGTACGCGCGCCCCCAGATCAAGGGGTTGCGCCACACCTGTTTCACCATTTTCATGGGCGATGCGGATCAGATTTTTAGGATCGGTATCAGACATAATATGTTCATACGCAGCACCGTGCAGTCTTGCAACAGGGCCAGATGCGACGTTGTGCATCAGCGCACGTATCCTATTTGCCATTGCGGGGTTTTACGTCTGCAAAGACATGATACGTAGAGGCCAAACGCTGGGACTCGGGCCTGCACACACAACACAAAATGGGGACCGCAACATGGTCAAACTTGATATTATTTCTGATCCGATTTGCCCGTGGTGCTATATCGGCAAAGCCAATCTTGATAAGGCTTTGCTGGATTTTCCCGATCACCCTTTTACTGTTGAATGGCACCCGTTTCAGCTGAACCCTGATATGCCCGCCGAAGGCATGGATCGCCGTGCCTATCTTGAGGGTAAATTTGGCGGCAAAGCCGGTGCTGTCAAAGCCTATGCACCAGTGGTCGAAGCCGCCGAACGTTCTGGCGCGCTTATCAATTTTGATGCAATCAAAAAGACCCCGAATACCATAGACGCACACCGTTTGATCCATTGGGCGGGCATCGAGCATCGCCAAAGCTTTGTCGTGGACCAATTGTTCAAAGCATACTTTATCGACGGTCGCGACATCGGCAGTCACGAGGTTCTTGCAGATATTGCCGACACTGTCGAAATGGATGCAGCCATGGTCACCAAACTGCTGGCCACAGACGCAGACATTGACGACATCCGCGCGCGCGACAAACATAGCCGCGAAATGGGTGTGAATTCGGTGCCAACCTTCATCGTGGCCCAGCAGCATGCGATCCCCGGCGCGCAGCCGCCTGAAATGTGGGTCGGCGTTATCAAAGATATCATGGAAAAAATAGCGGCCTCGGAATGAGCGCGCGGACAAAGCCGCTACCTCAGGGGGAATTCATTGCACTGATGGCGATGGTGGCCGCAACGGTCGCATTTTCCATTGATGCAATGCTGCCTGCTTTGCCGGAAATGGCGGCGGCACTGTCGCCCGATAACCTGAATAATGCGCAGCTGATTATCACCAGTTTCGTGTTGGGGATGGGTGTCGGTACACTGTTTACCGGGCCATTGTCGGATGCGTTCGGGCGCAAACCTGTCATGATAGGTGGCGCGGTCGTCTATATCATCGCTTGTGTCGTCGCATGGCAGGCACAAACGCTCGAAGTGATGCTGGTCGCGCGCGTAGTCCAGGGTTTGGGTGCGGCGGGCCCGCGCGTGGTTGCGATGGCGTTGATCCGCGATCTATATGCCGGGTCCGATATGGCCCGCATTCTGTCATTCGTGATGATTGTTTTCGCGCTGGTGCCAGCACTTGCCCCGACCATTGGCCACTACATCGTCGTGGTTTTCGATTGGCATGCGATCTTTTTGTCGTTCATCGTTTTTTCGGTTTTCTCGACGCTTTGGCTTTTGATCCGGCAACCTGAAACCTTAACGCCTGAAAAGCGACGGCCGCTCAGCATACATGCGCTTTGGTCCGCAATGAAAGAAATGTTCGCCCACCGCACGGCATTCCTGTCGATCCTGATCCAAACGCTGACGTTTGGTATGCTTTTCAATATGTTGTCGTCCACACAGCAAGTGTTTGACCAGACCTTCGGGCAAGGCGACGTGTTCCATCTTTGGTTTGGCGGCATTGCGATTGTGGCGTCATCTGCAGGTTTTCTGAATGCGCGGTTTGTCGGGCGTTTGGGGATGCGGGCGATCATTAAGACCATGTTTACCGCCCAAATCGTGATCACGGTTGTGATGATCGCCATAACCGCCTCTGACAGCCCATATTGGCTGGCCTTTGGCGGCTACGTTCTTTGGGTTCTGGCCAACTTTTTCCAAGCAGGTTTGACCATTGGCAATCTTAACGCCCTCGCAATGGAGGAAATGGGCCATATTGCTGGCCTCGCGGCCTCTGTGATTGCCGCAATCTCAACCATTGGTGCCGTAGTAATCGCGGTCCCGATTGCGCTGCAGTTCGACGGTACACCTTTGCCAATGGCAATTGGAACGTTGGTCTGCGCAGTGCTCGCACTTTGGCTCACAACTTTAATCAAGCGACCCGGCGAAGTCTAAGTCAGGCGGGGGAACCCGCCTTCTTTTTCTTTTCTTCCGTCAGCTTTTGCGCCAAATCCCGCGCGATATTGAACGCACCTTGGATTTTGTCGCGCTCTAGCGCCCAATCACGGCGCACGACGATTTTGTTGTCTTTGATCTTCGCCAACCCATTTTGCGCATGTACGAAATCCACCAACCCTTTGGGTGAGGCGAATTTGTCATTGTGGAACTGGATCGTGGCGCCCTTTGGCCCCGCATCCAGCTTGGCAATCCCTGCCCGCTTGCACATCGCCTTGATGCGTACGACCAGCATGAGCGTATTCACTTCGCGCGGCAGTTTGCCAAAACGGTCGATCAATTCGGCAGCGAAACCTTCCAACTCAACCTTTGTGGTCAGTTCGGACAGACGGCGATAAAGACCCAAGCGGACGTCAAGATCAGGTACATAAGTGTCAGGGATCAACACAGGCACGCCCAGATTGATTTGCGGCGCCCATTGCCCATCATCGATAATGCCTTCGGCCTGCCCCGACCGGATTGCGGAAATCTGATCTTCAAGCATCTGTTGATATAGCTCGTAGCCAACTTCGCGCATTTGACCTGATTGTTCTTCGCCCAATAAATTACCAGCGCCGCGAATATCCAGGTCTTGGCTGGCGAGCGTAAAGCCGGCACCCAGTGTATCAATTGACCCCAACACCCGCAGACGCTTCTGCGCCGGATCTGTCAGTTTCTGGCGCGGCTTCGTCGTCAGATAGGCATAAGCACGTGTCTTTGAGCGGCCAACGCGCCCACGGATTTGATAAAGCTGGCTAAGGCCGAACATATCCGCCCGCCACACAATCATCGTGTTCGCGGTCGGAATATCCAAACCACTTTCGACGATGGTCGTCGCCAATAGCACATCGAATTTGCCGTCATAAAACGCGTTCATACGGTCATCAAGTTCGCCCGCAGCCATTTGTCCGGTCGCAGAGACATAGCTGACTTCTGGCACTTCACGTTTCAGAAAATCTTCCATTTCGGCCATGTCGGAAATACGCGGCACGACAAGGAACGATTGCCCGCCACGGAAATGTTCACGCAGCAGCGCCTCGCGCACGGTGATTGTATCGAATTCACTCACATATGTGCGGATCGCAAGCCGGTCGATGGGTGGTGTGCCGATAATCGAAAGGTCACGCACGCCTGATAGTGACAACTGCAACGTCCGAGGGATCGGCGTGGCAGTCAGCGTCAACACATGCACGTCAGTGCGCAATTGCTTTAGCCGCTCTTTATGCTGAACGCCAAATTTTTGTTCTTCATCAATGACTAACAAGCCAAGGTTCTTGAACTTCACTGACTTGGCCAACAACGCATGCGTACCTATAACAATGTCGACTGTCCCGTTGGTCAGGCCCTCGCGGGTCAGGTTTGCATCCTTGGTCGACACAAAACGTGACAGCGGTCGCACGTTGACTGGAAAGCCGCGAAAACGTTCGGCAAAGCTTTGATAATGCTGGCGCGCCAATAGTGTTGTCGGTGCAATGATCGCGACCTGAACACCTGACATCGCCGCAATGAACGCCGCACGGATTGCCACTTCGGTTTTGCCAAAGCCCACGTCGCCACAAATCAAACGATCCATCGGGCGACCAGACGCGAGATCGGTCAGCACATCCTCAATCGCAGAAAGCTGATCATCGGTTTCCACATAAGGGAAACGCGCCAAGAACTGATCCCAAAGCCCGTCTGGCGGATCAAGCGCAGGTGCTGTGCGCAGTTCACGCTCTGCGGCAACACGGATAAGACGTTCGGCAATCTGGCGAATACGTTCTTTGAGTTTGGCCTTCTTGGCCTGCCACGCGCCACCGCCCAGTTTGTCCAGCAATCCCGTGTCATGCCCGTATTTGGACAGCAGTTCGATGTTTTCGACTGGAAGGTAAAGCTTTGAACTTTCCGCATATTCCAGCAACAGGCATTCGTGGGCCGCACCAAGGGCGGTCACGACTTCCATGCCAATATAGCGCCCGACGCCGTGATCGACATGCACAACCAGATCACCTGGGGTCAGGCTGTTGGCCTCTGTCAGGAAGTTTTCTGCTTTGCGCTTGCGTTTGGTTTGCCGGATAAAGCGGTCACCCAGCACGTCCTGTTCGGAAATCACAGTCAAACCGGGGGCTTCAAACCCGTGATCAAGCGGCCAAACCGCGAGATGCACACCAGATTTTCCGATACGGCTGAAATCTTTGACAAGGATCGTTTCAGTGATCCCTTCGTCTGCGATCAACCCTTCAAGGCGCTCGCGCGCACCCTCAGAATAAGATGCGATCACCACAGGACCGTCAGCTGTTTTCGCTTTCGCATGGTCCGCTAAGGCACTGAAAAGGCTTATGTGTTCTTGCTGGCGCTCTGGCGAAAAATTGCGTCCGATCTTGCCGCCTGCATCGATAACCCCCATGCCAGTGGCTTGTTTCAACGGCGCAAACTGCATGACACGACGGTCGGCAACGGCTTTTTCCCAAGCGGCATCGTCAAGGTACAAAAGCTCTGGAGGGGCCGGTTTGTAAACGCTGTCCATCCGCCCTTTTTGGGTCAGGGCATGCATCCGCGTGCCGTATTGATCGGCAATGCTGTCCCAACGCGCAATCCGCATAGAGGTGCTTTGATCGTCCAAAGTGACTGTCGCACGGGGCAAATAATCAAACAGCGTTTCCAAATCGTCTTGGAAAAAGCCCAGCCAGTGTTCCACACCCGCATGTTTGCGCCCTGCTGACACGGCCTCGTAGAGCGGATCATCGGTGCCAGCCGCACCAAATTCGATCCGGTAGCTTTGGCGAAACCGCGTAATCGCCGCTTCGTCCAAGATCACTTCGGACACCGGGGCCAACTCTACCTCGGTCAGTTTTTCAATCGTACGCTGGGTGGCTGGGTCAAACCGGCGTGCGCCATCGAGTACATCACCAAAAAGATCAAGGCGCACAGGACCGGATTGGCCCGGAGGATAAATGTCGATGATCCCGCCGCGCACGGCGTAATCGCCCGGCTCCATCACTGTGGGGCTTTGGGTGAACCCCATACGGACCAAAAAATGACGCAGCGCTTCTTCATCCAAGCGGCTTCCGACCGTGGCCTTAAAGGCGGCTTCGCGCAAAAGACGGCGGGCAGGCACACGTTGGGTGGCCGCAGAAAGCGAGGTCAGCAGAATGAATTTCTCGGGCATCCCATGAACAAGGCCCGCCAGCGTAGCCATACGCGCAGCAGAGATATCAGTGTTTGGCGACACGCGGTCATAAGGCAGACAATCCCACGCAGGAAAGACAAATACGGGGATATCAGGCGCGAAAAAAGCAAGCGCCGACTGCATCGCGGCCAACCTTTTGTCATCGCGGGCGACATGAACAATAGGCGCGCCTTTTGACAGCTCTGCGAGGATCAGTTGGGCGTCATACCCCTCGGGGGCGCCACTGACGGTGATATGATTGGGATTGGACATGGAAGTTGAACTATCGTCGATGCTGTCAGTGTCAACTGTTTAGAAGAGAAACAGTGCATCAAGATTGAACCACATGCCGTACATGGCTGTGAAAAAGATCGCGATCATCCCAATGACTTGGCTCCATACACGCATTCTAAAGAGACGGCTGACAAGTTCGGACCCTGCCAAAGGATTTGCACGTAATTCATGGGCAACCTTGATGTTCATAAAAATCACGATGGTCAAAGGTGCACCAAGGACGAAGAAGCCCTGCGCCATCTCTAAACCATAGTAAAAACCTGCCATGCCCAAACCGACCAGAACAAAGGTAATAAACCCTAAAAGCAAAGGACCTGCCTTGTCCGTCAGCCCCGTAAAACGGCGTACATTGATGTCAACAATCGCCTCAAGGTCCGTGATTTCTTGGGG